>JAHEEO010000205.1 GCA_024640665.1 Rhodospirillales bacterium
TTGCCCAACAATTCCCACCTCTTCCATGGTTTCGACCATTCTGGCCGCTCGGTTATACCCGATCTTGAGCCGGCGCTGAATCCCCGAAATGGACGCTTTGCGTGTCTCGGTAACGATCCTAACTGCCCGATCGTATAGCTCGTCCTGCTCGCCGTCTAGCTCACTCGAAATACCGCCACCGCCTCCTGGGCCACCGCTGTCTTCAATTCCGTTGACGATATCGTCTATATAGGTTGGCGTTCCAGACTCACGCAGCGCCTTCACAACAGCATGAACCTCGTTATCAGAGACAAACGCCCCGTGAATTCGTTCCGGTAATGAGCTTCCAGAGGGCAGATAAAGCATATCGCCATGACCCAGCAGATGTTCCGCGCCCATTTGATCGAGAATAGTTCTTGAATCGACCTTGGCGGACACCTGGAAAGCAATACGCGTTGGAATATTGGCCTTGATCAAGCCGGTAATGACGTCCACGGACGGTCGTTGCGTGGCAACTATCATGTGAATACCAGATGCACGCGCCTTCTGTGCCAGCCGCGCGATGAGTTCTTCCACTTTCTTGCCGACCAACATCATCATGTCAGCTAACTCGTCAATCACAACTACGATGTGCGGCAGCGGCTCCAGCGCAGGCGCAGAATCTGATTCACCGAAGGATCGATAAGTGGGATCCAATATGGTTTCACCGCGTTCCTTGGAATCAGCTAACTTGCGGTTGTAACCGGCCAAATGGCGAACACCCAAACCCGCCATGAGTGCGTAACGACGATCCATTTCTGCAACACACCAGCGCAATGCATTTGCGGCTTCTTTCATGTCGGTAACGACAGGTGCCAACAAGTGCGGAATACCCTCGTAGACAGATAGCTCGAGCATTTTTGGGTCGATCATGATCATGCGAACATGCTCGGGCGTCGATTTGTATAAGAGGCTCAGCACCATCGCGTTAATGGCGACCGACTTTCCTGAGCCCGTCGTACCGGCAATCAGCAAATGCGGCATTCGCGCGAGGTCGGCAACAACTGGCTCGCCACCAATGTTCTTGCCAAGCGCTAATGTCAGTGGAGACTTGAGTTCATCGTAAACCTCAGACTTCACTATTTCGCCGAAGGACACCAGCTCACGAACCTCATTGGGTATCTCCAGCCCCACGTAAGGCTTACCTGGAATGATCTCAACGACGCGCACGCTAACCGTGGAGAGAGAACGCGCGAGGTCTTTTGCAAGGTTACTGATCTGACTGACCTTGACGCCGGCGGCAGGCTTGAGTTCAAAGCGCGTAATGACTGGCCCCGGATGCACGGCAACGACTTCTGCTTCTACGCCAAAATCACTCAGTTTCAATTCAACCAGCCGAGACATCGCCTCGAGCGCATCCGCAGAAAACCCACCGGTGTGCACTGGCGGATCATCGAGCAACGACAGAGGCGGTAGCTCGTTGGAGCTCGGCGGCTCGAACAATGAAACCTGACGCTCCCTTTCGAGTCGAATACTCGACTCGACTCGCCCAACCGACGGTTCAATTTTCGGCTTCTTGGTGCGTGTCTTTTCGCGCGTCAAGATAACTAAATCATGTCGCTCTTGCCGAGCCCGGCGACCCGCGATCCAGTCGCGGACTCGATGAAACTCCTGCACTGCGAGCGTCGACAAGGTAAGCACATAACGACCAACACGATCCATCAAGCTAACCCAGGATAAGCCGGTGGAAAGCGAGACGGCAGCAAGCCATACGACAACTAATAAGACGGTGGCTCCAAGCGCACCAAGTAACTGCTGCAGACCAAAACCCACCAGCTGACCCAGCACACCGCCCGCGGATTCCCGCAACAGGTCGGCCGAAAAATGAAGCGTAGCCAGGCCGGAGCTGGCCGCGATCAAGAACACGAATCCGGCGCCACGCAGCGTGACTAAACGCCGGTTTGCCTGCGTGCCGTCGTGACGGTAAAGATGTATTCCGGCCAGCAAGACCAGCAATGGGAAGAGATAAGCTGTCTGACCGAAAGCAAAGAAAGCTATATCTGCAAACCAAGCGCCGACAGGCCCCATATCATTAGTAATAGAACTGCCATCGCCCGATACGCTATAAGCTGGGTCAGTCGGGCTATAGCTCTCCAGCGCCAACAATAAGATGATGGTCAAGCCAAGCAGCACGAACAGCGCGGATTCGCGCAGTATGCGAAACCGCGGCCCAAAGTAGGCGTCTGCAGTATGACTAGTCTTCACAGTGGCTCAGGTATTACCGTAGTAATTTTACTTAACAGACTGATTATACGGATAATCACAGCACTGCATAGTCTGAAGTAGACTTACTCCAGATCTGAGGAAAAAGCCCCTAAAAGCGATCTAAATGGCGCATACACCCCAAAACTTGCCGCCGGAAGTCGACTGCCTGGCTACGCTCAGCGGCGTGGAAGCGGCGGAATGGAACGTGCTGGCGCGCGACAATCCGTTCCTGAGCCACGAATTTCTCGTTGCCCTCGAGCACAGCCACTGTATTGGCGGCATGACCCATTGGCAGCCGCACTACCTGGTCGTGCGCGATCAAAGCGATCAGCTGGTTGGCGCCATGCCGCTCTATATCAAGTCGGATTCTCGCGGTGAGTTTGTCTTCGACTGGGGCTGGGCGGACGCGTTTGAACGCGCTGGACTCGATTACTACCCGAAACTAGTTGCTGCAGTTCCGTTCACACCGGCTACCGGTCCTAGGATTCTCACTGCGCCTTCCGCGGACCGCGCGGCAGTTGCGTCGCAGTTGCTAACCGCTTGCTTTGATAGCGCCAAAGCCATCAATGCCTCATCGGTTCATGTGCTGTTTCCGGAAGATGCAGATCGACCATATCTCGAATCCGAACATTACCTATTGCGTAAGAGCTGCCAGTTTCATTGGCACAATCACGCCTATGCGAATTTTGAGGAATTTCTCGATACGTTCACATCATCAAAACGCAAGAAGGTGCGCCGAGAACGCCGTCGCATTGCAGAGGCGGGAATCAGTTTTGAACATCTTCACGGTGTTGACCTTAGCTTGTCGGACTGGAACGCCGTATTCGAATTTTATTCGCGAACTTTCATGCGCAGAGGCCGGCCACCCTATCTCAATCGGGCATTTTTCGACGAGGTCTCGCAGACATTGTCAGATCGGCTCGTCGTCATTCTTGCGCGATATGAATCACGGCCCATCGCGGCCGCCATTTGTTTTCGCAGCAACACCGCGCTTTACGGCCGCTACTGGGGCAGTCTCGCGGATTTTCACAGCCTGCATTTCGAAACCTGCTACTACCAAGGCATCGAATACTGTATTGAGAACGGACTGCAGCTTTTCGAGCCAGGCACACAAGGCGAACACAAGGTGAGCCGCGGATTTTCTCCGATCGAGACTTATTCCTATCACAAGATCCTAAACCCGGACTTCCATGCTGCCGTAGGCGATTTTCTGGAACGGGAAACAATGTATGTGGAAGATTACATGCAGGAAATGAACGACCACGTACCGTATAAAGAAAACGAAAATCAGGTCTGACCAGCATGCCGCAATTACCATGGCTCGACGAGAGTGCATCGCCGAACGTGCTGCCTTGCGGAGATCGAGCACTGCAAGACCCGAACGGTTTGCTCGCGGCCGGCGGAAGCTTGCGCCCAGAATGGCTGCTACATGCTTATCGCAACGGCGTATTTCCCTGGTTCGATGACAATCAACCGATCTTATGGTGGTCACCAGACCCCCGCGCAGTATTGCGGCCCGATGAACTCAAGATCTCTCGCAGTTTGCGCCGGAGAATTGCCAGCCGAGTTTTTCAAGTTCGATCAGATACGGCTTTTTCCAGTGTCGTTTCCGCATGCGCTGCGCCACGCGACTATAAAGGCGGCACTTGGATCACGAACGAGATGCATGCCGCGTACTGCCGTCTCCATGAATTGGGAGCAGCGCATTCATTCGAGTCTTGGCGTGACGAGCGACTGGTTGGCGGACTTTACGGTGTCGCCATAGGGCAGGTGTTTTTTGGTGAATCCATGTTCAGCCTCGAAACGGATGCGTCCAAAGTTGCTTTCGCCGCTGCTGTCGCCTATTTGCGTGCCCGCAATTTCGAGCTTATCGACTGCCAGCTTCCGTCCGAGCATTTGCGCAGCCTGGGGGCCATCGAAATGCGCCGAGCGGCATTTCTGCACGAGATTTCTCAGCTATGCGCAAATGAAGCTGGGAATTTGCCCGTTTGGACCAAAGACTTCGACCACTTTTTGAGAGATTAGACGAAACGGTGGGGCGAACCGATCAACTAACCCCATCAGAACAAGCCTGCATTGTTTGCCGTCGCCTCAGCCTGTATGCAACAATGCGCGCCCGATTCAACGCAAGTGAGACTTAATGGCGAAAGAAGACGCAATTCAGATGGAAGGCACGGTAATGGAAACATTGCCAAATACGACTTTTCGAGTCGAACTCGAAAACGGTCATGTCGTGACAGCCCATATTTCAGGAAAGATGCGAAAAAACTACATTCGTATTCTTAAGGGCGATCGAGTCACAATCGAACTTACGCCTTACGACTTGAGCAAGGGTCGAATCGTCTATCGCTCTCGATAAGTAGCATTCGCTGACTTCTTACTACTGCGCACGACTGCGCCAGCAAAAACCGTCGATACGCACGAACTAGCTTTGCGGCATATGTTCCAGTTCGCGAGTCAATGGCTCGCATATGAGTTCCAACACATCATCGGCCAACGTCACACGCACATGCCCGCCATCTACCAGAGAACCAAATAGAAGCTGCTCGGCCAACGGCCGCTTGATGTTCTCCTGTATGACTCTGGCCATCGGGCGCGCACCCATTTTCGCGTCGTAACCCTTATTTGCTATCCAGTCGCGCGCATCCGGCTCAAGTTCGATTGTCACATCGTTCTTGTCCAATTGGGCTTCCAGCTCGAGGATGAGCTTATCGACAACTCGCGCAACAGAATGCAAATCGAGCGGGTCGAATTGAATAATGGCATCCAGGCGATTGCGGAATTCTGGGCTGAACAGCTTCTTAATGACTTCCATACCATCGCTGGCGTGATCCTGCAAAGTAAAGCCAACAGACGACCGGCTCATCTCCTGCGCACCCGCGTTTGTTGTCATAACAATTGTGACGTTTCGGAAGCTGGCCTTGCGACCGTTATTGTCCGTTAGCGTTCCATGGTCCATGACCTGGAGCAGCAGGTTGAATACTTCTGGATGCGCCTTCTCAATCTCATCGAACAGCAGTACGCAATGAGGATTCTTGGTAATTGCCTCCGTCAGCAATCCACCTTGATCAAATCCGACATAGCCCGGCGGCGCGCCAATAAGCCGTGAAACGGTATGCCGTTCCATATACTCGGACATATCGAAACGCACAAGTTCGACCCCCATCGTCATGGCCAGCTGCCGAGTGACTTCTGTTTTGCCGACACCAGTTGGGCCAGCAAACAGAAACGAGCCAACCGGCTTCGCTTCGTCGCCCAAACCGGAACGGGCCATCTTGATCGCCGCTGCCAATGCATCGATTGCACGATCTTGGCCAAAGATAACGAGCTTCAAGTCGCGTTCAAGGTTGCGCA
>JAHEEO010000206.1 GCA_024640665.1 Rhodospirillales bacterium
TGCAACTCAAATCGAACTCAAGCGCTTTCTCAGAGACAATCTTTACGCGCATCCGAAGGTTGGCGCCATGACGGCTCAAGCGCACGAAACGGTGCGGCTATTGTTCGATTCCTTCTGGTCGGACTTTGATCGTATGCCGGCAAAATACGCAGAAAAGGCGCGGGTGGCAGCCGCAGAATTGGGCGCCGGTACTGCTGCGCGAGTCGTCGCCGACTATATTGCCGGCATGACGGACAGGTTTGCCCTGAGCGCGCGCGATGCGCTGCGCTGAGCGCCGCATCTCGCAGGTCGTTTGCTAGAATGGCTGGCGTGCAAACTCATTCACCGTCTACAAAACAAACGACGATCCCCCGAGATCGCTTGATTCTTGCTCTCGATGTGCCGGATCTCGACAGTGCCAAGCGCCTCGTCGAGACGCTCGACGACAGCGTCGAGCATTACAAGATTGGTTTAGAAATTGCGATGTCCGGAGACTACTTCGTGCTGCTCCGCTGGCTGTTGGATCAGGGCAAGCGAGTATTCACGGATCTAAAATTTCACGACATTCCGGCTACGGTTGGCGCTGCAGTCAGACAGCTGCGAGACTGCGGTGCATCGTTATTAACCGTACACGGCGAACGTGCCGTAGTGGAAGCTGCTGCCAACAACGCGGGCCCCGATCTCGGCATTCTTGCCGTGACCGTGCTGACCAGTATGTCGCAGCAAGACTTAACCGATTCCGGAATCACCATGAATCTCGCCGATCTCGTTCTGCATCGAGCTAATCTCGCGATCAACGCGGGCGCAGATGGCGTCGTCGCATCGGGTCACGAAGCCTCGGCGCTGCGGAGTTTACTGGGTGCCGGGCCGTACATTGTGACACCTGGAATTCGGCCTGCTTTTGCAGCGGCAACTGACGACCAGGCAAGAGTCGTGACACCGCGCCAAGCCTTTGCCAACGGTGCGAGTCACATCGTCGTCGGCAGACCCATTCGTGGCGCCGAAAATCCATACGCGGCAGCTACTGCAGTTCAAAGCGAGATCGCAACGGCGCTCGAATGAACGACTCAGATGCGCAGTTGTTGGTTCGTCTGCGACGCGCACAGTGGGTTGCAACGGGTCTGCTTGCAGCAATGGGCATCCTTTTCACGGTCACTGCTTTCCTGGTCGATACGCATCCAAGGCTCGGCATCGTCATGGCCTTCTCGGAAGCCGCGCTGATCGGGGGCCTGGCCGATTGGTTTGCGGTCACTGCGCTGTTCAGGCATCCGCTAGGCTTGCCGATTCCACATACGGCTATCGTCCCGACGCGCAAAGATGAAATCGGCCGAGCATTGGCGCAGTTCGTCGGCGAGCATTTCTTGGTCGGCGCCGCCGTTGAGAAACGTCTTGAGCGCGCAGCACTGACCCGCAAGCTCGGAGTATGGCTGCAGCGCCAAGACAACGCGCACCGACTGAGCCGTGATTTGAGTGTCGGACTCAATTGGCTAGTGCGCAGTGTCGATGCGAATGAGCTGCGCGGCGGCTTCAAATCTCTACTTGCAGGTGCCGCGACACGGCTGCCGGTCAACGAAGCAGTGGCGGCCATCGTCGACGTCTTGGCATCCGGCAATAACGCGCAATTGCTCATCAATCAACTGACTCAGTTTGGCCGTCAACAACTCGAGCAGAACAAAGCCTCGATAAGGGCCAGAATCGAAGACCGTAGTCCCTGGTGGATGCCAAAATTTGTCGATGAAGAGATCTATGATCAACTCGTGTCCGAATTCGAAACTCTGCTGAATGAAATCGGCGAAGACCTCGAGCATCCTGCTCGCCGAGAGTTCAATCAACGCCTCAAAGAGCTGCGAGAGAAGTTGTTGTTCGACCCGGAGATGGCCGAGAAAGGCGCCCACCTGCGCGATGAGTTTTTCCAGCATCCTGCCGTAAGGGATTTCTTACATTCACTTTGGGATCGAGGTCGCAACTATCTGCAGAGCGCGCTCGAAGATGACCAGTCGGATCTGCGCATCAGTATGGAGCGCGAAATCCAGCAAGTCGGGACGTTACTCAGCAATGATGCAACAGCGCAGAGGACGCTCGATAGTTGGTTTAACGAATTCCTCGTCTATATCGTCGAAAACTATCGGGGGCCGCTGAGTGAGATCATTTCGGATACGGTTGCCGAATGGGATGCACAATCGACATCCGAGCGTATCGAACTACACATCGGCAAAGACCTCCAGTTCATTCGAATTAACGGCACTATCGTTGGCGGGATTGTTGGTGTCGTGTTGTATTTAAGCTGGCAGTTGCTGACTCAGGCCTAGTCTTTGAGCATGCGCCGTAAAATCTTGCCAACGTTAGACTTTGGCAGTTCATCTCGAAATTCGATTATTTTGGGACGCTTATAGCCCGTCAGGTTTTCTCTGCAGAAAGCACTGACGTCGGCCAGCGTCAGCGCCGGATCTTTCTTTACGACAAACAGCTTCACCCGCTCGCCCGATTCTTCATCGTCGATCCCGATGACTGCCGCTTCGAGAATGCCGGGATGCGTACTGACCACGTCTTCTACTTCGTTGGGAAATACTTTGAATCCAGACACAACAATCATGTCTTTCTTGCGGTCTTCGATAAACAGAAATCCCTGTTGATCGATACGCCCGATGTCCCCGGTACTGAGCCAGCCATCTGCGGAGAGAACGCCCTTTGTTTCTTCGGGGCGTTGCCAATACTCGCGCATCACCTGTGGACCGCGAACACAGATTTCGCCAATTTCACCAGCGCCTAGAATCTCGCCAGCATCGTCAATAATTTGGATATCGGTAGACGGCAAAGGCAGGCCTATGGAACCGTTGAATTTTTCGATGTTGAGAGGATTCGCCGACACGACAGGCGACGCTTCGGTCAATCCATATCCCTGTGCAATGACACAACCGGTTACCGCCTGCCATCGCTCTGCTACCGACTTCTGAATTGCCATGCCGCCGGCCAGGGTCACGCCGAGACTCGAAAAATTCACCTGCTGGAATTCATCCCGATGCAACAATGCATTGAACAACGTATTCACACCCGTGATAAACGCAAATGGCCGGCGCTTGAGTTCTTTAATGAGCGCATCGAGGTCGCGCGGATCGGTAATCAATACGTTGTGCCCACCGAGTTGGATGAACGCCAGCAAATTAACGGTCAACGCAAATATGTGATACAGCGGCAATGGTGTAATCACGACACCATTATCCGGGTCGAAGTGAGGACTTGCCCAAGCCGTAATTTGCAGGACATTACTTAGCAGATTGCCATGCGTCAGCACGGCACCTTTGGCAACGCCGGTGGTGCCGCCCGTGTACTGCAAACACGCAACATCGTCATGGTTTAACTCGAGATCTTGCCAGCGGCGACTCATACCTTGACGAATTGCGTTTCTGTATTTGATCGCGGCTGGGATTTGCCACGGCGGCACCAGCTTTTTGATTCGTCGAACGACAAAATCGATGATCCAGCGCTTAACCGTGCTGTGTTGATCGCCAATCGTCGTAATCAGCACAGTGCTGACGTCAGTTGCATCGATAATTTCGGCGAGTGTGTGCGCAAAGTTTTCGAGTACGAGAATTAGTTTTGCACCACTGTCATGAAGCTGATGCTGCAACTCACGCGGCGTGTACTGCGGATTGACATTGACGACCGTCAGGCCAGCACGCAGCACACCCAAAATTGCGATGGGTGACTGCAGTAAATTCGGCAACATCACGGCGACGCGATCGCCCCGCGACATATGCGCAATCGAGTGGAGATAGGCCGCGAACGCGGCACTGAGCCGGTCGACCTCGGAATACGTTAATGTCGTACCGTTATTGGTAAATGCCGGCTGCGTGCCGTTGCGCTCAAAACTGTCGCATATCAAAGCTACCAGTGACGCATATTCCTCTGGCCGGATCTCGTGGGGTACTCCCTCCGCGTATTGCGCTATCCAGGGCCTGTCCGTCATTGCTTATTCAAGCAACCCGGCCAGCACGGGCCAGACATTCTCGAGCATGACGGGCTGCCCATCGGGATTCGGGTGCACGCGGTCAAATTGCATCAGGTCAGCGTTGAGCGCAACGCCATCCATTAGGAACTCAACCAATGCGACCGACATTTCAGCAGACAGCTCTGGGTATATTCGCGCAAGTGACTGCGTATAAGCGGGTCCGTAATTGGGCGGTATCTGGATTCCAGCTACGAGGACTTCAGCACCGTGATCTTTGCTGAGCTGAATCATCTGCCTGAGGTTGTCTCTCAGTACCGACGTGGGCTGCCCTCGCAATCCGTCGTTGCCGCCCATCTCGAGAATCACGACGTCAGGGCTGTGACTTTGCAGCAATCTCGGCAATCGGGCCAACCCGCCAGCCGACGTATCGCCGGCAATGCTGGCATTCACGACGTCGTATTCGTAACCTTGCGCATCTAGACGGTCCTGCAGCAGCGTAACCCACGACGGCGCGCCGCCAAGTCCGTAACCGCTGCTCAGGGAATCGCCCAAAATGACGATGGTTCCGCGCGCAGCGGCAGATGCCGGCGCACAGCCAACTGCTAATAAATACAGTAGTGCCAGGAAACGAAAACGCATGACGAAACCCAATCCCCTCCTCCGCGCAATGGCGCTGACCAAAAAGGTTACCAGTCCTGAGGGTGAGCTGACCATCCTTGACGATTTTAATCTAGACATAGGTCACGGTCAGTCAATTGCAATTATTGGCCCGTCAGGCGCCGGAAAATCAACGTTACTGGCTTTGCTCGCCGGCCTAGACTCCCCCACCAGCGGCGCGGTTTGGCTCAACGACGTCGAACTCAGCGCGTTAGACGAGGATGGTCGCGCGGGTTTACGTAATGCCGAGGTAGGCTTCGTGTTTCAGTCGTTTCATCTGCTGCAGTCGTTGACCGCCATAGAGAATGTCATGTTGCCGCTCGAGTTAAACGGCGCACCGGATGCGCGGGATAAAGCCCGAGCTGCCCTCGTCGAAGTCGGACTCGAACACCGCTTGGGGCATTATCCGCGGCAGCTGTCCGGCGGCGAGCAGCAGCGGGTTGCGATCGCGCGCGCTTTCGTCACTTCGCCTTCGATCCTGTTCGCCGATGAACCTACCGGCAATCTCGACAAAAAGACCGGTGATCATATCCTGAAAATACTGTTTGACCTGAATAGCGCAGCTGGAACCACCTTAGTCCTGGTGACGCACGACCCGGTAGCAGCCTCGCGCTGCGAGAGAACGGTGGAGTTGATTGCCGGACGGCTACACGATGCGTCTTAGCCGGCCGCCCGCATAAAAGTCAGCGATATTTTCTGCAACCTGGTCGACGGCGCGCTGCCGGGCTTCACGCGCTGCCCATGCGATATGGGGCGTGACGATCAGATTTGGCAAAGTCGTGCTCAGAATCGGGTCATCTGCATTCGGCGGCTCCGTCGGTAACACGTCAATCCCTGCGCCCGCTATTTCGCCCGCCTCTAGCGCCTTCACAAGCGCCGCGCCATCTACCAGCCCACCACGCGCGGTATTGATCAAAATAGCGTCGCGCTTCATAACCGAGAAAGCCTTGGCGCCCAAAAGATGCTGCGTGTGTTCGCTTAAAGGGC
>JAHEEO010000207.1 GCA_024640665.1 Rhodospirillales bacterium
TTTCGACGTCTTTTCTGGTGTCCTCATCACGGATTGGTGCGAATTAACGGTATTGAGTCAAATCCATGGGCTGAGCCGCTGCCCGAGAATGACGATAAGCTATAATCAGGGCCTGAAATTCCAAGCAATTCCGACCAAGGGGCATGCCACCATGAGCACCGCACAAAGTGCAGTACTAGCAGACACTGAGATCGCAGATCTCGTCGCAAAAGCGCGCGTTGCACAAGCGACTTTCGAAACATTTGACCAGCAGCAAGTGGATGCCATTGTCAAAGACATTGGCAAGTATGTTTTCGACAATGCCGAAATGCTTGCTCGAATGGCGGTCGATGAGACTGGTATTGGTGTTTTTGAAGACAAAATACTAAAGAATAAAGGCAAGGCTCGGGTTATCTGGAATAACCTTAAAGACAAGAAATCGCGCGGCATTATTGGCGAAGACCCCGAAACTAATCTGGTCTTTGTCGCAAAGCCGATGGGCGTAGTCGGCGCTGTCACACCCGTTACTAATCCGATTGTCACGCCCATGTGTAACGGTATGTTCGCGCTGAAAACCGGTAACGCCGTAATCTTCGCGCCGCATCCCAAAGCGCAGAAGTGCACAGAATATCTGACAAAAGAATTTATGAAGATCGTGAAAGCGCACGGTGGACCAGACAATCTCATTCAGATGATCATGCAGGGTTCCGTAGAAAAAACGCAGCATCTGATGCAATCCGTTGATGTCGTCGTTGCAACGGGTGGCGGTGCGATGGTCAAATCTGCCTATTCCTCAGGTAAGCCTTCGTATGGTGTTGGCGCAGGGAATGTGCCGGTCATTATCGATCGCGGTGTAGATGTCAAAGAAGCTGTCGATAAAATTGTCGCTGGCGCATCTTTCGATAACGGCATCATCTGTTCGCACGAACAATTCGTGCTTGCGCCTGAGGAGTCTTTTGAAGAAACGGTTCAGGTGTTTAAGAACACCGGTAAAGTCTGGTTTACCGACGACGAAAATCAGATTCAAAAACTGCGCGAAACAGTATTCGTTGACGGCCATCTAAACAAGGATGTCGTGGGCAAGTCTCCACGTGAGGTGGGCGCCATGGCTGGTATCGATGTGCCTGAGTCTGCGCGCATCATCTTATTGCCTGCCAAGGGAGCCGGGACTGCGGATATTCTTGCCAAAGAAAAGCTGTGCCCGGTTGTTGCGATTCTTCCCTACAAAGAGTTTGAAGAAGCCGTCCAAAAGGCGAAAGCGAATCTGATTGTCGAGGGTGCTGGCCACTCGGCCGCTCTGCATTCCAATGATGACGCGCACATTCGCAGCGCTGGACTCGAGTTGCCGATTAGTCGTCTAGTTGTTAATCAGCCAAGTTCGCTAACGGCCGGTGGTTCGTTGACCAACGGGTTTGCTCCAACAACGACGCTCGGTTGCGGTTCCTGGGGCGGCAATTCAATTTCTGAAAATCTCGATTACAAGCACCTGATGAATGTCTCCAGAATCGGCAGAATCATTAAGGATAAAGTGGTACCGACTGACGAAGAAATCTGGGCTTAGTGACTCTCCGCTACTGGAGCCCATCGTCGACTTCGACATTTTCGGGCACTAAGGACAGGCCGGATTTGGCGGCCTGTTCTTCCAGTAGTACGGCGAAATCGCAGTCGGTATGGCCGTGTTGAACCGCCGCGTCGACGATCTCACGCGTCAACTCAGTCAGCGGCAGCGGAACGCCCAGATTCTTGCCAGCTGCGAGCCCGAGGTCTAGATCTTTCCGCAATAGAACCGGAGTGAATGTGGGTTTGAGATCCAGGTTTACGAACGCGGGTGTCTTATATCTCGTGAACATCGAGCCCATAACGCTGTCGTTCATGAATGCCAAGAAAGCATGGCGAGGCACGCCGCGCTTTTCAGCAAGTACGGTGATCTCTGCCATGCACTGTGTGACCACACCTAGCATCAAGTTGTGGCAGATCTTTACGGTACGGGCCACTTCACCTTCGCCGACATAGGTTACGCCTGCACCTAGCGCTGCGAGATACGGTTCAGCTTGTTCGAAGGCGGCTTTCGGACCCGAAGCAACAATGGTTAGTTTGCCTGCTTTGACCACCTTCGCATTGCCGCTAACCGGCGCCGAAAGCATTGCCACGTTCTTGTTGTTCGCATAGTCGCGCACTTGCTGTGAGGCCTCTTCAGAAACCGTAGAGCAATCTATAAACATCTTGGGCTGAACATCCCCGCTGAGTACGCCGGCGTCGCCGCATGCAACGGCAATGAGATCGTTCGACGCTGAGACCGTGCTAAACACAATGTCACAGTTATTCAGTTCTCGAGGCGAGTCGACAATGGTTGCGCCATACTGCGCTAATGGCTCTACCTTGGATTTAGTGCGGTTATACACTGACACCCTGCAGCCGGAATCTAGCAATCGCTTCGCCATGGCAAAGCCCATTCGTCCGCCTGCGCCGATCCATCCGATGGAATGTTGTTGTAAGTTGGTTGCTGCACTCATCGAAAAATCCCCCGATTTATATGAATAGCGCGGGCCTTTCTGCTCACGCAATTGCGAGACATACACAAAATAAAGTCAGCTCCGCTGAATGCGCAGCTAATAAACGTCCAAAGGTCGCGCGTAATCGTCGCGCAGAATCGAAACTACTATAGCTCGCGGAACCAGTTATTTGTTTCGATCAGGCCGCGCACGCGAGCTAAGAAGGCAGCGGAGTAGGCGCCGTCGAAGGCTCGATGATCAAATGATTGCGCAAGGATCCCGATAGGGCGAATACCAATGGAATCCCCGTCGGGCCCTTCGATGACCACTGGTTTCTTCCGAACGCCGTCCGTCGAGAGAATGGCTACTTGTGGTTGATTGATGATAGGCGCTGTGATCAATGTGCCAAAACTGCCTGAGTTGGACAGCGTATAAGTGCCGCCGGCCAAGTCGTCTGGTTTCAATTTTTGACTTCGGGCGCGCTTTGCGAGGTCTTGCACGGCTTGCGCGAGCTCTGTGATGCTCATTGTTTCGGCGGCTTTAATGACCGGGGCCATTAATCCGTCTGCGCCAAGATCAATAGCGATAGCAAGATTGACGTGATCATGCAGCACGAGCGAATCATTATCGACGCTGGCATTGGCATGTGGAAACTCGGCGAGCGCTCTGCAAACCGCATGTGCAATAAAAGGCAGATACGTCAGTGAGAATCCATGCTCGGTTTTCCAGCTTTCACGTACCGCCTTGCGGACACGCTCGACACCGGCAAAGTTTACTTCAACAGCTTGCAGCACATGCGGGCTCGTCGCTTTCGACATGACCATGTGATCGGCTGTCAATTTACGAATTCTATTAAATGGGATTCGTCCAGTGGTTAGTTCTGGTGCTGGGCTTGCTGGCGCTTGTTGTTTCGCAGTGCTGGCTGATGCCGGCGCGGTGGGCGCCGATGCAGCGCTGGGCCCATTGGCAACGAATGCCAATACGTCACGGCGAGTTACGCGGCCATTGCGGCCAGAACCTTCGATCGCCGCAATGTCTAACTTGTGTTCGGCAACTAGGCGTCGAACAGAAGGCGAAAGTTTAGAGTTGGATTGTCTTGGCGCCGCAGCCGGGGTGCCGCTAGTCGGCTCGTAATGGGCAACGGCGATTTCAGTGATGGCCGTAGGTTCGATTACCGTAGGTTCGTCCGCGTCGCGATGTGGGGCTTCACTGGGTACACCAGGATTTGCGCTTTGGGGCGCACTCGAGGCGGGTAATTCCTCGCCTTCGCCTTGAATAATGGCAAGTACGGTACCGACGTCCACTGTTTCCCCGGCCTGCACTTTGATTTCGGCAAGCACACCAGCACGAGGCGCGGGAATTTCCATCGAAACTTTGTCCGTTTCAACGTCGAGCAGTATCTCATCTACTGCTACGTTGTCACCGACATTCTTATGCCAGATAGAGACGGTACCTTCGGCGACCGTTTCGCCAAGTTGCGGCATCAAAACATTCATTGGTCTAGTCCACGAGTTGGCGAACAGCTTGCACGATTCGATCAGCATTCGGCAGCATGGCATCTTCCATGCTGTCGGCAGCCGCCAGCGGTATATGCGGTGTTGTCACGCGTACGATAGGCCCATCCAGGTCCCAAAATAGTTCTTCAGCAACGATGGAGGACACTTCGGCGCCCCAACCACACAGTCGCGGATTCTCTTCGACTGTGACCATCCGCCCGGTCTTCGCGACTTCGGCGAGTATGGTTTGTGTGTCGAGCGGTACAAGCGAACGCAAATCGACGACCGTAGCAGAAATACCATGTTCGGCTTCCAGTTGTTCTGCGGCCTTGAGCGCGCGTGGAACCATTAATGCCAGCGCAACGATCGTGACGTCTGTACCGCTGCGCAGAACATTGGCTTTGCCGAGTTCGATGACGTACTCACCGTCAGGGACTTCGCCCTTGGTTGCATACAGTGATTTCTGCTCAAAAAACAGCACCGGGTCCGGATCGCGAATTGCAGCAGCCAGTAAGCCTTTCACATCGCCCGGCAGCGCTGGGGCAACAACCTTGAGTCCCGGAACGGCCATAGCCCAATTTTCAACCGCCTGAGAATGCTGCGCACCGAATCGAGAGCCACCACCGTTTCCAGAGCGAATCACCAGTGGCAGAGTCACTTGGCCGTCCGTCATGTAACGCGTCTTGGCCATTTCGTTGGCAACGATATCCCAGCAAACCGCGAAAAAATCCGAAAACATGATTTCGGCGATCGGTCGCAGTCCTGTCATTGCGGCACCCATCGTCGCGCCGAGAATGGCTTGTTCTGAGATTGGCGTGTCGCGTACTCGGTCGGCACCGAATTCTTCAAGCAGGCCAACTGAGGTCTTAAATACTCCGCCTGCAGCAGCTATGTCCTCGCCCAGGAAAACCACGTTCGGGTCGCGACGCATTTCTTGAGCCATGGCGGCAGCGACCGCTTCTCGATAGGTTAGTTGCGCCATGCGACACCTCCATCTGCCCAAACGTCTTGATATGCAATCGAGACGTCTGCTGCGGGCGCGTTGCGCGCCTCTTCAGTTGCCGCGTTGATCATGACTTCAGTCTCGTCGTCTATTAACTTTAGAGCTTCTTCTGGAATGCCCAGTGCCAACAGTTTTTCGCGGTAGTTAGGGATTGGATCTTTGCGGAGCCATTCCTGAACTTCTTCGTCCGGGCGATACTTGCCCGGGTCAGCCCGTGAGTGGCCGCCATGGCGATAGGTTTCGGCCTCGATCAAGCTGGGGCCGCCGCCCCGGCGTGCGAGGTCGATGGCCCTCTGCGCGGTGCGGTAGACGACATCAACGTCATTGCCGTCTATCAATACGGGTTCTAATCCATAAGCGCTGGCACGGTCGGCAGCGGGGTGTTCTACAGCAGTGACGTCTGCGTTTAACGTGTATTCCATGTAAAGGTTGTTCTCGCAGACGAAAACGATCGGGAGCTTCCAGATCACCGCAAAATTGAGTGCTTCATGGAAAGCGCCGATATTGGTGGTGCCATCACCAAAGAAACACAGTGTGACCTGCTGGGTGCCGCGGTACTGCG
>JAHEEO010000208.1 GCA_024640665.1 Rhodospirillales bacterium
CCTCAGCATAGTCGCGCGGAACGACACTGGCATCACCGGCCTCGCTCGCGGCCAGATGCCGCATGACAATGCGTTCGGTTGCCGCGCTTCGCACACTGCTAAAGCTCAAACCTTTTGAGTCTGTATCCCAGGTTGGAGTTATGCACAGTCCGCAATACGTGCCTACAAACAACTGTCCCGCGGCTTCGTCGTCTTTGAAAACGAAACGCAGCCAGTTCGATGCGACGTTGGCAAACTCGCCACCTCCGGGATGGAAGACCGTCGCGGAGTGGCCGGCATTGTGGCGGGCGCCATAGAACACGGGAACATGATTGATGGCGTTAAAGGCATCCTGCGACTCGTCCATCATGAAATCTCGCTCGTGGCCATTGACGAGCAGTACGGGTCCGTGCAGCTGTGCAAGCAAATCGGGGGTTGGCGCGGTCGGCGAGCGGTCTTCGCGGTCGGCGGCCTGGACGCCTGAATTGAATACGGCGATTGTATCGACGCGCGGGTCGCTGCCCAGTTCGATCGACATGAATCCGCCACATGACGTGCCCATGACAGCGATAGTGTCTGTGGCGATCTTGCCTCTAAGCGGGGAATCAGCTCGCGTGTTCTCGGCCTCGACCCAGTCTATCGCTGCACGCAGATCCTCTGCATTGGCACGGCGGGATTCCTCGCCTTCGATGGCGGCAGTTGCAAGTGCGACGAAGCCGTGCGATGCAACGGTCGTCAGAAAGCCGCGGTAGCCTGCGCTATTGATCGCGCAGCCGCCATTGCCCCATACCAGTACCGGCAATGAATCTTCTTGCGGAAAAGGCCGGAGATCCGCCGGCCTGTAGACGACGTGCCGTGGCGATTCGAAAGCTGGTTCCGAAAGCACATCATATGGACCGTGCACGGCCCGCGGCGCACCCTCGAGCGGCAGCGCGGTACGGATCATTTCCATTGTTATGCCCGGCGCCTGCGCCTGAGCGACGCTGCACAGCGCCAACAGCACGAGGCAACCAAACAAACTTTTAGATTCTTTCATCGTCAATCCCCCGTAAGCGGCAAAAATCACTGACGCATCGTTACGCAAGAGTTTCCATCGGCGCAAGTTTTCGACGCCAGCTGGCGCGTAGCGTGTCGCGCCAGTTTGGCACATGCTGCGGCCCGCGCTATGCTCAACGAATCGAACTACGCATTGCAATAACCAGGGGTAGCCCATGCGCTTATTAATCAGTTTTGCCGCTGTTGGCAGCTTTCTGCTGGGATTCGGCCAAGTCAGCGCGCAAGATGTCGGTTACGTTGTTCCCGCTGGCACGCCAGCTAATATCAAGCAGGCGATAGAGTCCGGCGCTCGATCGGACGTGCAGCGTGCGCGGGACGTGGCGCGTAAACCGGCTGAAATACTAACGCTCACAGACATCGAAAATGGCGACGAAGTGATTGAGTTTGCGTCATTTGGACACTACTACACGACATTGCTCGCCGACGCCGTTGGACCCAATGGCCATGTCTATATGGTGGATATGCCTTGGACGGAGCCTTTCGGCGGTAACGCCGCGAGGGCATTCGCTGCTGCGCATGACAACGCGACCTATACGCTTGCGCACTACAATCGAGCTGAGCTGCCGCGCAACGTCGATGCGGCGATGATGGTGCTTTTTTATCATGACCTGAAGACCCAGGAGGGTGAGCAAAGCGTCGACACAGTGGATATGAACGCGCGCATTCTTGCGGCGCTTCGACCCGGCGGCACATTCCTGATCGTCGACCATAAGGCGCAAGATTTCGCTGGCTGGCGCGATGTCAAATCCTTACATCGGATCGACGAAGCAACGGTCATTCAAGAGGTTACTAGCGCAGGGTTTGAACTGGTGGCGACCAGCAATATTCTGGCGAATCCCAACGATGATCATGCCATCAATATGCGCGATCCAGCCATCAGAGGAAACACGGACCGAGCCGTACTCGTATTCCGCAAGCCGCTCAATTAACTAATTGTGAATGGCGCTGTCTTTTTCGATTTGGACGGGACGCTCACAGACCCCAAGATCGGCATTGTCCGGTCCATTCGTTATGCCATGGATCGCCTTGGACTAGAGTGCCCAGACGATGACGATCTCACTGGGTGTATCGGCCCGCCCTTATTCGATAGCTTCGTCACGTTAGTAGGAAGCGCGCATGCTGCTGACGCCGTCCGGCTCTATCGTGAGCGATTCTCTGACTGTGGATGGAAGGAAAATGAGCCCTACACAGGCGTTGTTGATGTCCTTCGGCAGTTGGCGGACTCTGGCAGGGTGCTGTATGTCGCCACGAGCAAGCCGCAGATTTTCGCGGATAGAATCATCCAGCATTTTGATATGGAGCGTTACTTCTCCAGAATTTTTGGCTCTGAGTTAGATGGCACTCGATCCGCCAAGGGCGAATTGCTTCGCTATGCGCTGTCGGAAGTCGAGGTGACGGGTGTGGCAACCATGGTTGGGGACCGCATGCACGATGTTGCTGGAGCCAAGCAGAATCAAATGAGATCAATTGGCGTCACGTACGGGTACGGCAGCCGGCATGAATTGGAGATTGCGGGTGTTGATGCGCTTGCCGACAACCCCGATCAACTCCTGGCGGAGCTTTCCATTTGAGGGTTATCCGGGCCGATTAGCTGCCAAAAACGACGAAGAAGCCGATGAGCAGGCAGGTCCAAATCGCCATGCCGATCAATACGCCATTGCGAATTCCGGCGGCAGGGCTGTAGTTTTCATCGCTGAGTGTAAGGTCCGACTCTAATTTCTCGAGCACCGCTTCGTCATCGAGTACGACCGCGTCATCAGCATCATCCTTTGCGGGCCGCGTCGTTGCCGATTCACCGACTGTGTCTCTAGCAAGGCTCATAATGATCTCCTGGTTCTGGAGTCGTACTTGAGCCTACCCAAGAAGCTTCGTTCAGTTTGGACTTCAATCACGGTTCTGAGCTGCGAATAGAATCTGTTAAATTGCTGTTTAATGGCTGACGCGCTTCAGGTAAGGCGAATGCTCGGGTCTAAGCGGCTCGATTCTAGCAAATTAGGAGAATGATATGGGAGGCCGAGGTGGGGGCTTCTGGTTTCTGCAAGTCTCTGGTTGGGCCTTACTCTGCTATCTGTTCTACGCGCAGGCGATTTCCGCGTTCAGCTATGATCTCGGCGTGCAGATGGGTACGCAAGAATCTGCAGACCAAATTACACAGGTTGGCGCGGCGTTTTGGTATGGATTGGCGTTCGGCGACTTGGTCGTCTACATGCCGCTGTTGGCCGTCGGGCTAATCGGGCTGTGGCTGGAAAGCTCATGGGCTCGCGTCATTCTCGGCAGTGCCCTTGGAATAACGGTCTATTGGCCCGTTGTCTCGCTCGCCACAGTGGTTGCCGCACGCGATGCTGATGGATGGAGCTTGGCGAAAGAAACTGACTACTGGATCGTCTTGCCAGTCATTGTGCTTTGGGCGCTATGGGGGCTGAGGTGGGTTGCAAGCGCCGCACGGCGCGGCTCTTGATGCCGAGTTGGTCCATGCTTGCGCATCGACTATAGTCGTTTGACTCCTTAACGGAAAAGCACGGTTAATGGCAAATAAATTGGATGCTGAAGCGCGTTTTCCCAGTATGGAGCTTGTACTCGTTGGCGGCGGAACTTTGACGCTGCCTGATGATATCGCTGCGCCTTATCAAGTTGTCCTTTTCTACAGAGGGCATTGGTGACCTTTCTGCCGGCGGCAGTTAGCCGCCTTTAGTGCGCTTAAAGCAGACTTTGATTCGGTTGGCGCGTCGATCGTAGCCGCCTCAGTAGATTCGCTCGAACACGCCGCCGATGTGCAAACTGAAACGGGGTTTCCCATCGCTCATGGCGTGACTCGAGACCAGGCCGACTCGATCGGCGGTTGGTGGGAAGAGCGGCGTTCAATTATCCAGCCTTCAGAGTTCATACTGGGCAGCAACGGGAGTGTCATATCGGCCACTTACAGCACAGGACCGGTTGGCCGTCTGATGCCAGACGATGCATTGAAGCTAATTCGCTTTATAGAGGCGCAGAAAGTTTCATGATTTTGGCATGCTGTCAGCAGGTTTTGCCGCCCGCGCGCGCGTTGGTTGGATCATCCAATTGTTGGTAATTTAAAATTTTGCGCCTATAAATGATTTATTAGGATAGAATAACCTAATCCACCCGCCCAATTGAGTCTCCGGCTATTGATATCCAGATCCTCTTTTTTAATGCGGGTCTGAACCACTAGGAGGTATCATGGGTAAAAGACTATATGTAGGTAACTTGCCGTATTCGGCAACAGAGAGCGATCTTTCGGCTAAGTTCGGAGCATCGGGAACCGTCGAATCGTG
Source organism: Rhodospirillales bacterium (assembly GCA_024640665.1). Classification (GTDB taxonomy): domain Bacteria; phylum Pseudomonadota; class Gammaproteobacteria; order Steroidobacterales; family Rariloculaceae; genus JAHEEO01. The sequence goes on from JAHEEO010000208.1 coordinate 4,329, forward strand.
CAAACTGATTACGGATCGCGATACGGGTCAGAGCAAAGGTTTTGGCTTTGTCGAAATGTCGACTGACTCCGAAGCGCATGCTGCGATCGATAGCCTCAACGGCACCGATTACGACGGTCGTCCAATGAAGGTTAACGAAGCAAAGCCACAGGAAAAGAGATCCGGTGGCGGTGGCGGCGGAGGCAATCGCTGGTAGACAGCGCCTTCAATAATCTAAAGGCATCAAGCCCGTACAGAGATAATCTGACGGGCTTGATTTTTTTGTGGTCGGAGTAGATCCGTAAAATACGAGAGATTCTCGTTCCGTATCGACGGGGTGCCTTCACCTCAACAGTGCGCGAGGTGCCATTAGTTTTTGAAGGATAATAGGCAATGAGAGCAATTTGGAACGGTACAGAAATAGCCAACAGCGCGGATACCGTTGTTGTCGAAGGCAACCACTATTTCCCTCTTGCGAGCATCCGCGGCGACTGCTTACGCAAAAGCGACACTCAGACTTCGTGCCCTTGGAAGGGCATGGCAAACTATTACGATATTCTGGTCGGAGATGACGTCAATACGGATGCGGCATGGTATTACGCAGACCCGAAACCTGCGGCCAAGGAAATCTCTGGCCGCGTTGCCTTTTGGCGGGGCGTCCAGGTTTCCGAATAACCGGTCTGTTTGGCGCATTGCCGATTCGCGGCAGAATTTAGACAAATGTTCGGAAAAATACTCATTGCGTTGGGAATGGTGTTGGTCGCCGTCGGCCTGGTGCTGCAGTTTGCACCCGGTCTCCTGAGCTGGTTTGGCCGACTGCCCGGGGATATCAATATCACCCGCGATGGCTCGCGCGTGTTTATTCCGATTACGTCGATGATCATCGTCAGTGTGGTGCTGAGCATAATTATCAATATGCTGTTTCGCCGGTGAACACTCGATTCTGACGGCTTACCGGGATATCCGATCTTCACGCCAGATCGCTTGTTTAATGCGGCACCTCCGTCAAAGCTGGATCCGCACTCCGTTGCCAGTGGCAAATCGTAGAATCAGAACCGTTGTTCTGGTTCTATCTGGTATTGCTTGCCGCTTGAGTCCAAAATGTCGGCTTCTGACCGCGTAAAGTCGCTCAGCGAAGCTTCCTTACGTAGATGTACCAATTTTACTTATTGTGTTTTGCTTGATAA
>JAHEEO010000021.1 GCA_024640665.1 Rhodospirillales bacterium
TAAGTTCAGCTCCGAAACCGACACTGAATGCGTAGCGCATCTCGTGCATGAGCATTTAAAGGCTGGGAACGATCTGCTCGAAGCTGTGCGACTGTCGGTAAAACGCCTGACAGGCGCATATGCATTGTTGGTATTCGATACACAAGATCCAGAGCGAATTATCGTCAGCCGTATCGCCAGCCCGCTTGTTATCGGCTTGGGTATCGGTGAAAACTTTGTTGCCAGTGGTGTTACTGCGTTGCTGCCGGTCACACAGCGTTTTATCTATCTTGAACAAGGCGATCTCGCAGAGGTCACAAGAGAGTCGGTCGCTATCACCGATGCATCCGGGCAGACAGTCCAAAGAGATATTCACGAAACAGAACACAGCATCGAGGCGGCAGAAAAGGGCCCTTATCGCCATTACATGCTGAAGGAAATATACGATCAACCGACAGCACTAGCAGACACGCTTTATGGCCGAATTGCCGACAATAAAGTCGTACCTGACTCCCTCGGGCCCCGAGCGGCAGATCTGCTGAGTCGCGTCAAAAACTTGCATATTGTCGCTTGCGGGACCAGTTATCACGCCGGTGCAGTGGGTAGATATTGGTTGGAATCCCTCGCTGGCATTCCGTGCCAGGTCGAAATAGCCAGTGAATATCGCTATCGCAAAGTTGTTGTCCCGCCCGACACATTGTTCGTTACTTTGTCTCAGTCCGGAGAGACAGCGGACACGCTCGAGGCGCTGAGAATGGCCAAGCAAGCGGGTTATATCGGCTCCCTGACCATATGCAACAGCGCGCACAGTTCAATGGTACGGGAATCTGATCTCGTCATGATGACGCAGGCTGGCCCGGAAATCGGTGTAGCCAGTACCAAAGCGTTTACTACCCAATTGCTTTCCATGCTGCTTGTGACTTTGATGCTGGCGCGCTTTCGCGGCATGAGTGCGACCCAAGAAACGGAATTTGTGCGGTACCTATTACATTGCGTCACAGCCGTAGAAAAAACTCTGGCTATGAATGACTCGTTAAAGCTCCTAGCGGAAGATTTCGCAGATAAGCACCATGCACTATTTCTTGGCCGCGGACCGATGTGGCCGGTGGCTATGGAGGGTGCGCTGAAGCTCAAAGAAATATCCTACATTCATGCCGAAGCATACGCGGCTGGCGAACTGAAGCACGGACCACTCGCGCTCATTGACGAGGAAATGCCAGTGATCGTTGTTGCACCCAACAATGAGCTACTGGACAAGCTGAAGTCTAATATGCAGGTCGTACGCGCGCGTGGTGGACAACTCTATGTATTCGCCGATGCACAAGCACGAATGGATTCTGAAGAAGGCATGACTGTCATTCCCATGCCGCATGCTGACAGGCTCATAGCACCAATTGTATATACGGTACCGCTGCAGCTGTTGGCTTATCACGTAGCTGTGCTCAAAGGTACCGACGTCGACCAACCCAGAAACCTGGCAAAGTCCGTCACTGTCGAGTAGCGCCAAGCCCTAAAGTCACAGAAACCCATACCGATCACCGGGGCTGAATTTTCTACTCCTAATTTGACGCAGCCGAAACTGTGACGGCGTTCTCCTTTTATGCGTCTAAATATTCGAGAGCGTGAATTGAGCACAGCTTCGCACGCCCAACTCGTGGATTATGACCAATCCGGGTGGAAACGAAGGATTCCCCAATGTTGTCTCGTTTTTTCGGTAGCAAAGGCGGTAACGGTCAAACCGGTATACACCGCACTACCGAAGGGCTCGCTGTAGCCCAAATCGTTGCTGGAAAACTTGGTGCTCATCCCACTCTGGTGCACTGTGCGTACCACGAAGCTGACGCCGATGACGACGCGGCCCTCCATCGAGCCTTTCGCAGTCTACCGAACCGGAAGCTTTCTACCGTCAGCGTCCTGCCGCCGAGTGCGTACAACATGCTTTTGGTTGAAGCACCCGATGTGGCAGAGGACGAGCTTCGCGCGGCGGTGCGCTGGCGCATTAAAGATCTTATCGACTTTCATATCGACGATGCCGTCATCGATGTCTTTCAAATGCCCAAGCAGGGTCGCGGCGGGCCTAACCAAATGATGTATGCGGTCGCCGCCAGAACAGAAGGTGTGCGATCTGAAGTTCAGCACATCTCCGACGCCGGTCTCAGCTTGGATGTAATCGACATACTGGAGCTCAGTATGCGCAACATTGCAACTTTGCTCGAGGAAGACGCTCGCGGTGTCGCGCTGCTCTATCTCGGTACTCGCATTGGCGTGCTATTGCTGGTCCGCCAAGGCGTGCTTTATCTAGCACGGCGAATAGAAACAGGCACCGAGAAGCTGTCCGATTCCGCACACTCGCGTACTGAGTTAGTCGAGAGCCTCGCGCTCGAAACACGTCGCTCGCTGGACTATTTTGAAAGCCACTATGAGCAGAATTCGATCCCCGTCGTATATACATCCGGCTTGGAATCATGGGATATAGATCAGCTGACTCAAGACCTTGGCGTGTCGGTGCGCAACCTCGAAATCGCAGCATTGTTCGAAACCGATATTGAACTGAGCGAGTTCGATCAACGTATGTGTTTGCCCGCCATTGGCGCTGCGCTGCGCAACGATTCGGTGACACTATGAGCAGCAGCAAGATCTACCAGCAGGTCAATCTATTCCACCCGATATTCCGTAAGCAGAGGCAAGTCTTCTCTGCAACGATGCTGGCGCAATCGTCCGGGGTAGTTGCTGTTGCGCTGATCACCATCTATGTGTTCGGTTTGTTTCAGGTCCGCGCGCTGGAGGCGGAGGTCGTGAGCCTCGAAGGCAGCGAGAGAAACAAGGCCATTCAACTTGCCGGAATCGATACGACGTCAGGTGCCAATCGTCGCAGTGGTATAGAAGCAGAACTAGAACAATTAGCAGCGACATTGGCAGATCAACAGCGGCTGATTGATGTCCTCGCAGAGCAGCCGCTAGGCAGCCAGCAGGGGTTCAGTCACTTCTTGGCCGCGCTTGCGCGCAGCACGAGCGATGGTCTGTGGCTCCAGGAAATATCCATTGATGGTGTACGCGGGACAATCAATTTAGACGGTTACAGCTTCAATGCTGAGCGTGTACCGGCATATCTAATGACACTGGGTGAACAAGAGGCCTTAGCGGGTCAACGCTTTGATGAGTTTTGGGTTGAACGTGCGGAAACGGATGGCGTCAAGTTTCGCGTATCCAGCCGCGTCAAGGAATCCAACGCAGACGGAATGCGAGTCGTCAACAGATGAACTTAGCCGTGCACAGCAAGCATTTACTCGAAACCATCGATGCGCTGAGTTTACGCGAGCGCCTATTTGTGTTTGCGGCAGTATTGATGGTGATGGGCGGAGTGTGGGAAGCCACATTGGCCGGTCCTCTGGCAGCTCGTAAAGACATCGCCCGAAACCAAATCGCCGCTGCGGCTGAAAGGCTGGCCCAGCTCGACGAAACAATAGTAATAACTGCTAGCGGTATGGATGGCGGACTTACCAATGAGCAAGTCGACCGCGTTCAGGCGTTGCGTCAACAAGTGACAGCACAGGACGAGACGGTTCGAGTCTTTACAACTGATCTCATCGATCCTGGCCAGATGCGTTTCGTAATAGAAGATCTCATCCAACAGCACGCAGGTTTAGAACTCGTGCGCGCCAGCAATATACCGGTCGAATCGCTCATCGATGACAAGGCGGACGATGCTGCATCACGAACGGCGCCGGGCAGTGAATTATATCGACATGGACTTGCCATAGAGCTGGAGGGCAATTACTTGTCATTGTTGAAATACCTCAATGCAATTGAGCGTTTGCCGTGGCGAATCTATTGGGGCCGACTAGATCTCAAGACGCTCGACTATCCAACCATCCAGATCCTCATTGAGCTGCACACGCTGAGTTTAGATGCGGAGTGGATTGGTGTTTAGGCAGATGGTATTGGCCTTGTATTGCTTGGGAATTGCAATCCCAGCCTTGCGAGCACAGCAAGAACTTTTGAGCGATCCCATGCAACCGCAGCAACGGCTCGGTGCAGCCGTCGCAGAGAAGATTGCCCGTCCGGTTCAACTCGACGGCGTCATTGTATCGGCGACGCGCCGTATCGCTGTTATCAGTGGTGAGTTTCGCCGCGAAGGTGATTGGGTTGGTGGAATGCAGATTGAACGCATCGAACGTCAATCAGTTGTCTTCCGACGCGGCAAAGAAGCCATTGTCATATTTGTGAATTCGGGCACTGATGCCGCGATGAATACTGGAGAACTCGAAGAATGACTGTTCCACGGAAACCAGTCTGGTACCAAAGCGCAATTAGCTTGCTGGCGTCTGCCGGTCTATTGACCGCATGCACAAGCCACCAGGGTGTTCTGACCCAGGACGCCATCGACACGGCAGTTGCCGAGGCCGTCAATCCTGTCGTTGCCGAGGAGTACGCAATTCGCGCGCCAACACCGGCGCCCTTACCGGCAGAAACTGAGGAGCGCTTCGATGTGAGCGTTTCCAATGCCGATGCACGAACTTTCTTTTTGAGTCTGGTTGAGGGCACCGCAGACAATCTTGTTGTGCACCCGGAGGTTGCGGGGCGCCTATCGCTGGCGCTAAAACAAGTGACACTGATCGAAGTGCTGGATACGGTTCGCGATGTCTATGGTTACGATTATCGGCATAACGGGGCAGGCATCATTATTCTGCCCGCGACACTGCAAAGCCGTGTCTATGAAATCGACTACCTGAATCTCTCCAGATCCGGCCAGTCGAGAACTCGAGTCAGTTCAGGCCAAGTGAGCCAAGTTGCAACAAGTGATAACAGCTCAGGTGGCGCAGAAGGCAGTACTGCCAGTAGCAGCGACAGTCGTCGCGGTGAGACAGCGGGCTCAGTAATCAATACCGTCAGCGCGACGGATTTCTGGTCTGATCTCGGTACGACGCTGCAACAGATACTCGGCACAGGTGACGGCCGCCAGGTAGTCGTCAATGCTCAATCCGGTGTTGTCTTCGCCCGCGGCATGCCAGATGAACTGCGCGCCGTTGGAGATTATCTGCATCGCATCCACGATGCCGCGCAGCGGCAGGTTGTGCTTGAAGCAAAAATCATCGAAGTAACGCTCGATGAAGGGTTCCAGGCCGGGATAAATTGGGCAGCCGTACAAGCAAACTCCAATGGCGACACTTTTACCGGCGGACAACTTTCCGGCGGCAGCGCATTAGATTCCCCTCCACCACAAGGTGGCGAAAGCATCTTGCTGTCGCCCGGTAACGCCGTTGAAGGCCTGATCGGCGAAACAATTGGCGGCGCATTCACGATGGCTTTCGATGTGGGTGACTTCAACGCATTCGTTGAATTGTTGGAAACACAGGGCGATACACGAGTCTTATCAAGCCCACGGGTGGCCACACTCAATAATCAAAAAGCTGTGATAAAAGCCGGTACGGATGAGTTCTTTGTTACGGACATTAGCAGCAATACCGTAACGGGCACTGCAGCAACGACCAGTCGCGATGTAACTCTGACGCCGTTCTTCTCCGGAATCGCACTGGATGTAACTCCACAAATCAGCGCCAACGGCGAAGTGATTCTGCACATCCACCCGACCGTTAGTGAAGTCTCCGATCAAACGAAAGTACTAACCGTTTCTGGCGAAACCGATCAATTGCCGCTCGCGTTTAGCGAGATTCGTGAGTCCGACAGCATCGTCAAAGCACGGAGCGGTCAGATAATCGCCATTGGGGGATTGATGAGAAACAGTACACAGCGCTCCGATTTTGGCATACCGGTATTGGGCAGCATTCCAGGGTTGCGACGCGTGTTTGGCAGTACGCGAGAAGTCGAATCAAAAACCGAGCTGATCATTCTTCTGCGACCCATCGTCGTTGATGATGACACTGATTGGTCCAGCATCATCAGGCCTGCAGCCGATCGAATCACTGCGTTGGGAGAGCGGCGGAATTAGCCGTCGGGCGATCGTATATGAGAAAGCGTGTAAGGCTTGGAGATCTGCTTCTAGAGAAGAAGCTCATTTCTCAGGAACAGCTTCTGGAAGCGCTTGGCGAACAGAAAACGACGGGCCGTAAACTCGGTCGGGCGCTAGTTGATATCGGCGCAGTGTCCGAAGTCGAACTGCATCGTTGCCTAGCGGAATACTTGAATATTCCGTATGTCGAGCTTGCGCACATGAGTCTCGATTCGAAGATTGTCAGCCTCCTGCCTGAAGCACATGCACGGCGCTACCGGGCAATCGTCCTGAAGGAAGAACCTGCGGGGCTACTGGTAGGCATGGCCGACCCAACAGATCTTTTCATTTTCGATGAGTTGTCGCGCATTCTCGGCAAGTCGGTGCGTGCCGCACTAGTGCAGGAAAGTGCCTTGTTGCGGACGATCGATATCGTCTACCGTCGAACCGACGAAATTGTATCGCTTGCCGAAGAGCTGAATGAGGAATTAAGCCAGGCGGATGTCAACGTCGATGCATTGACCGTGGAGGAGGGTTCACCTGATGCGCCGGTGATTAAGCTCATTCAATCGATGTTTTACGACGCCGTGCGAGTGGCCGCGTCAGACATACATATCGAACCGGAAGAGCATCTATTGCGCATTCGTCTGCGTGTCGACGGCATGTTGCAGGAGCAGATCATTGACGGACGCCGCGCCGGCCAAGCGCTGGTAACTCGCCTCAAACTTATGTGCGGGCTGGATATTGCCGAGAAACGTAAGCCGCAAGATGGCCGCTTCAGTATCAAAGTAGATGACAAATCTCTCGATGTGCGCATGTCAACACTGCCAATCTATGGCGGCGAAGCAATTGTCTTGAGACTACTGGACCAAACGGCAAGCAGCATGAGCTTCGAAGAGTTGGGAATGCCCGAAGCCCTCATAAGCAGATTTCGGCGAATGATTGAGCAAACTGCCGGCCTAGTGCTGGTTACAGGGCCAACCGGTAGCGGCAAGACTACGACGCTCTATTCAGCGCTCAACTACTTGAACTCACCGAAGACCAAGATCATAACGGCGGAAGACCCGATCGAGTATCGGCTCGAGCGCGTTAACCAGGTGCAAGTTAATCCCAGGATCGGGCTTGATTTCGCAGCTGTGCTCAGGACAGCTCTGCGACAAGACCCAGATGTCGTATTGGTGGGCGAAATGCGCGATCGTGAAACAGCCGAGATGGGTATACGAGCATCGATGACAGGGCACTTGGTGCTGTCCACATTGCATACGACGAGTGCGATGGCAACCGTACATCGACTGCGGGATATGGGTGCCGAGAGTTTTCTCATCGCCAGTGCGCTGACCGGTGTGCTGGCACAGCGATTGATCAGAAAGGTGTGCGATAGTTGTACCGAACCTGAGGCAGTCACCGTTAGACAAAGCGCGTGGCTGTCAGCATTCGCGAAGCACGTTGATCTAGAAACCAGCTTCGTCAAGGGGACTGGGTGCACGTATTGCAACATGACGGGTTATCGTGGGCGCATCGGCATATATGAACTGCTCGAAATCGATTCGGGCCTAGCCGATGCTCTGCGTCGTGACGATGGATCGCAGTTCACCCGGCTGGCCAAATTACAAAGTGAATTTGTTCCGCTTGCTCAGCACGCGCTGAAGTATGCCAAGGAAGGAGTGACTTCGATTGAAGAAGTTATTCGAGTAACAGCGGGTTTGGCAGAGCAAGAACGCGTTGACCCTTTGGTTAAAGACCTGCTTGACAGCAATCTTCGGCAGCAAGGCGCGGGCTAGTGCCAGTCTTTCGTTATCTGGGCCGCACATCCCGTGGTGAAGCGGTAAAGGGCGTACTGGAAGCAGACTCACCTGAATCATTGGCGGATCACTTGTTCGCTCGTGGTATTACGCCGACGGAAATTTTGCCGACCAATGTATCGCAGGATGTTGTCCACGACGCCTGGAAAAAACTCGGTGGTGGCCGACCGCAAACGAACGATCTAATCATGTTCTCGCGGCAGATGCACTCGCTGACCAAAGCTGGGTTGCCGTTATTACGTGGCATGTCTAGTTTAGCGTCGTCTACGCCTAATCAAATATTTCGTGAGGTGCTGGGCCAGATCCTCGAAAACCTCCAGGCTGGCCGTGATCTCGCTTCGTCACTCGCGCAACACCCGGAGGTGTTCTCGAAGTTTTACGTCAGTGTTATTCGCGTTGGCGAGAATACCGGTAACTTGCCCGTGGCTTTCATGCGTATGTACGAATACTTGGGCATGGAGAAACGCATTAAGGACAAATTGTCTGCGGCTACGCGTTACCCGGCAACGGTGATTGTTGCGATTGCTGTTGCCTTGGTGGTTATCACCGTATTTGTGTTGCCCAAGTTCGAACCGATTTTTGCCTCGTTAGGCGACAATTTACCCTGGGCTACCCGAGTCTTGCTCGGGGTCTCAGGCTTCGTGACCGAATACTGGTACATCGTTGTGGCTGGATTATTAATGGCCTACATGGGTTTTAGGATATACGTTCAGTCAGACGAGGGTCGTTATCAGTGGGACAAACAAAAACTCAAGTTGCCGATACTCGGTGGTATTACGCATAAAGCAACGTTGGCGAAAGTCTGTCGCTCGTTTGCATTGACGATCGAATCGGGCGTGCCGATCGTTCAAGGTCTCAACATGATTGCTCAGGCAACCGGAAACGAATACATGTGCGAAGGTGTATTGAGTCTCCGCACGGGCGTTGAGCACGGCGAATCCCTCAGTCGCACAGCACAAACTAGCGGACTTTTTTCGCCGTTGGCTCTACAGATGATCATGATCGGTGAAGAGACAGGTGCACTTGGCGAACTGCTGGTTGAAGTTGCCGATTTCTATGAACGCGAAGTCGACTATGAACTGGAAAACATCAGCTCAGCCTTGGAGCCAATCTTGATTGTGGCTGTTGGATCAATGGTGCTGGTATTGGCGCTGGGTGTGTTTTTGCCGCTTTGGGATATGGCGGCAAGTGGTGGAGGATTTGGCTGAGCATCGGCACACATTCAGCGTTGTAAAGCTGGGAGCAGCATCACACGCGGGAAATGCGTGTTGAGGAACCGGTCACAGCCGACTCGATATTTTGTCAATAAAGTATTGTTGAGTATCGATGTAAGTTTTGCATCAAACATTAGCGCAAGTAGTTGCACTAATTACGGACGTGACGTCCGACTAACTAATTTGAAACTGGAGAAGGTTCGATGAACTCGCAACGCACAAGCGGCGGTTTTACGCTAATTGAATTGGTTGTCGTTATTACCATTCTAGGTATTCTGGCCGCATTTGCAGTGCCTCGCTTCGTTGCGCTGGAGGCTGAGGCCCGTTCTGCTGCAACTCAGGCTTTGGGCGGCAGTCTGCGATCTGCGTCGTCACTGTCGCACGCTTTGTGGCTTGCGCAAGGACAGCCAGCAACCGTATCCATGGAAGGCACCGTCATTACGATGGTAAACGGTTATCCAAACCTCGCAACCATTGACGATACATTGTCTGATCTATCTGGGTTCACATACGCACCCGGGACTGGCGTATTCAGCAAAGATGGCGCTACCGGTACTTGTACTGTGACTTATGCGCAAGCTGCCTCAGCGGGTGCGGCCCCTTCAATTGCAGTCGACCTCTCGAGTTGCTAATTGCGGTCCTTGGTGAGTAGCTGACGGCCCGCGGTGGATTAACGCCGCAAGTACGTTCGGCTTCGCTCTTGGAAGCGCTGCTGATAGACGTGCGTCGCGCAAATCAAGTTTCGATAACGGGGTTCACACTTGTGGAGCTCGTTGTCGTTATTGTAATCGTTGGAGTTCTTGCAGCCGTTGCGATGCCGAAGTTTGTTGGTGATCGCAGCTTTCAAGAGCGCGGTTACTTCGAAGAGCTCGCAGCCGCATTACGCACCGCCCAGAAGACCGCCGTTGCGACGGGATGTCCGGTTCGCATCGTAGTAGATGCGGCAGGCTACGCCGTCACACAGCAACAGGCGGCGAGTGGCCGTTGTGACATATCCGACATGAGTTGGAGTGTGCCGGTGAGATTGCCAGACGGCGAACTGCTCGCTGCCAGTGCTCCTAATGGTGTAACAGTGAATTCAAGTGTCACTGCGATCTTTGATGCCCTCGGCACCACGAATCTGGGCGCCAATCAACCTCTGTCTATCGGCGCGCATACATTGGTACTACAAGCGGCCAGCGGCTACGTGGACGTGCCATGATCAAGTTGCGCAAGCAACAGTCCGCCATGACACTGATAGAAGTGGTCATGTCCATCGTAATTGTTGCGATCGCTGTGAGCTCAGTATTGGGTGTTTTATCAAGCAATGTGCAACACAGTGCTGATGCATTGGTTGTCAGCCAGGCCGTTTCGATTGCCGAAGCCTATATAGAAGAGGTTTCACTGAAAGCATTCAGTGATCCAGACGGTTTGGATGGAGAGACTCTCAGGGTCGATTTCGACGATGCGGACGACTACAACGGCCTGATCGATGGCGGAGCAGTCGATCAATTCGGCAATGCCATTGCCGGCCTGGAGGGTTACACCATCGGCGTTACTGTCCAAGGCAGCGCAGCGCTGCCAAACATAGCAGCCACGGATGCCCTGCGCATTGATGTGCGTGTGACGTTCGATCCGTATGTCGACTACACACTCACTGCTTACAAGACGCGCTTGTAGGCCATGAGTATCGCATCTCACAACTCCACTCAGCGTCAGCCGAAACGGCCAACAACGGGTTTTACATTAATCGAGTTAGTCGTAACTTTGTCGATTAGTACGATCGTAGTTTCCTTCGCCGCCATGTTTATCAGCGCGCCGATTCAAGGCTTTATCGATCAAAGCCGCCGCGTCCGCCTTGTTGATGCCGCGAACTCAGCGTTGAGCCGGATGAGCCGCGATGTGCGGCGCGCGTTACCGAACACAGTTCGCACCAGAACGTCTGGTGCCATCACTGCTTTAGAGATGATAAGCACGCTTGACGGTGCGCGTTATCGCGAGCAGCCGCCCGGCACCACCGATCAGATTCTGGATTTCACGACATCCGATACTTCCTTCAATGTCATCGGCGCGTTTACGGAAATCTCTAAACCGTTCAGCTCTACCAGTCACTACCTGGTTATCTACAACGTGGGCGTGCCGGGCGCAAACGCGTACGAGTTGAGTAACGTAATTACGCCGCCAGGCACTCAGATAGACATCGCCGCTGATACAGTCGCCGGAGAAGACCGGGTTACGTTATCGCCGGCGTTTCGTTTCTCGTATGGTTCACCCGTTCAACGGGTTTTTCTCGTCGATGGCCCAATCAGTTATCTCTGTGATTCCGCGGCGGGCACCTTAACTCGTTATAGCAGTTATGCCATTGCCGGCAATCATGCAGATCGAGACTCGCATGGCGAATTGGTCGCTGCCGGGGCAAATTTCGGTTTGATAGCCGACCGTTTAGCAAACTGCACATTTAGCTATGCGCCGGGTTCCGCGGAACGGGCTGGCATGTTGTCAATGAACGTGCGCGTTGCTGAGCAAGGCGAAACCGTAGCATTGCTCGCGCAAGTGCACGTGGACAATGTGCCATGAACCGCGGTATCGCAATGCGAGTGCGTGCTCGACAAAATCAAACGGGCGTATCGCTCGTTTCCGCAATCTTTCTCATTGTCGTGCTGGCAGCTATCGCCGCATTTTCAGTTCGTCTCGGTGCCCTGCAACAGCAGACAGTGAACGCAAACTTGCGCGCTGCACAAGCGTTTCACGCGGCAAAATCAGGTATCGCTTGGGGCGCCTACCGCGCAGTAGGCGCCGGATGGTGCGGCACAACAACGCTGAATTTGGCCGAAGGCGGCGCCAATGGTTTCGCAGTTGCTGTGTCCTGTGTACAAACATCGCACGTAGAAGCAGGCGCAGCAATTAATGTTTATACGATATATGTGCTCGCCGAAGCCGGCAGCTACGGCGGGCCAGACTATGTATCGCGACGCATGCGAGCGAAGGTTACGGATGCAGGTTAGACGCGGCATGCATTGGAATACGCGATTCGAAACTGTTATGTGCGGATGGCGAGCTGGCGTCCCATTCCAATACCTGCCGGAAACGCATGATCTGTCCAGACGTTGGCTATGCGCTTGCATGGCCACTTTGAGTTGCTGCCTGCTTTTTATCAGTGTTGCTACCGCGGCACCGGGCGATGCTCTGTTCACCGATGACTTTGAGTCCGGCCTCAGTCAGTGGAATATCGCAACCAGCGGGGGCGACGTGAGTGTCGGCAATGAAACAGCGAGCGCGGGTTCTTCTATGCGTATTCGCTGGGATACGGCGAGCGCCAACTCAATCAGCATAAACGCGGCAGTTCCTGCAGCAGAACTCACACTATGGATCCGCCGCGGTTCTAACAGCTTCAGCGATCGTCCCGATAATGGCGAGGATCTCATCCTCGAATACCGAACCAATACAAATACGTGGTCGGTTCTGGAAACCATTCCAGGCCAGGGTCAGCCGGGTCAAGTGTTCGATCGGGCCTTCCCGCTGCCGACAGACGCGCTGCACGCCAACCTCAGCATTCGATTTCGTCTCCTCAACGGAAGCGGTGAAGACGACGACTACTACCATATAGACAATGTCGCTGTGACAGAGGCAGCGGCCACGGTGGTTTCCGGTGGAAACTTAGGTCTCGGTACCTGTGAGAATTTTGAGGACGGGTTAGCAGGTTGGAGCGTTTCTTCAAGTGGCGGAGGCGCAGGAGTGTCCGCGGCAACCGCCGCTTCGGGCACTAATTCGCTGTACACGCGTTGGGGTTCTGTAACAGTTACTAGTAATGCCGTGGATATGGAAAACGCCCTGAACGCATCGTTGAGTGTATGGATTCGACGCGGCAGCAATAGTTTCAGCGATCGCCCAGACAATGGCGAAGACCTGGTCGTTGAGTACTTCACGATTGGGTCTACATGGTTGGTTCTGGAAACTTTTCCAGGCCAGGGTCAGCCGGGTCAAGTGTTCGATCGGACCTTCCCGCTGCCGGCAGACGCTCTGCACCCGGACTTTCAAATCCGTATTCGCCAAACCGGCGGCAGCGGTACGGACCAGGACTACTGGCATACCGACGATGTCTGCTTAACCGGCAGTAAACCTTTGTTGTATAGCTTCGAAGAAACCCAATGGACAGGTGCATCGAGCGAAGTTATAGAAAGCAATGGCAGTGGGCTAGACGGAACGGTCATGGGTGGCGCGACAACGGCAACAATGAACCCCGCTACAGCGACCAATCCGGGAACTTGCTTATACGGCGACTTTGACGGCGTTGATGACTACATTCAAATTGCAGATGCGCCCACGTTGGATATCGCCAACGAATTGACTGTTGCTGCGTGGATCAACATGCGCAGTTTGCCGTCTGAGTTGCACACAATCGTTTCGAAGGACTGGAATTACGAGGTTCATATCAATCAAAATGGTCAAGTCAATTGGTGGTGGAACGATTCCAGCGGCACGACACGCTCTTTTACAACGGGCTCTGCCATTACCCTAAACCAATGGCATCACGTCGCGATCACTTATCAGTCCGGACAGCAAACGATTTATGTTGACGGTTCTCCATGGGCCACGCGGAGCTATACCGGACTACTAAGACTCAACGATTTGCCGCTTTTCATCGGTACGGACTACAACTTTATCTCGCGAGCATTCGACGGTTTCATCGATGAAGTGTTTATCGCATCGCGGGCTCAGTCGGCCGCTGAGGTTCAAGCGCTTCGCAATGCGACGCATCCGTGTGCTGATGCCGGCGCGCAGTTCACGATTAATCACGACAATTTTGGAATTCACTGTATTCCAGAGGCAATCTCAGTCAATGTAATTGATTCCAATGCCGGTACACCGTTGATCAATTACAACGCGCAAGTAGAACTCAACACGCAAACTGGCAATGGCAGCTGGATATTGGTTAGCGGTAGCGGTGGTTTTTCTGATGCAATCGCTGACGACGGCTTGGCAACTTACAACTGGCCGCTCGGAGAGTCTCAGGCGCAGTTTGCCTTGTCGTACACGCAAGGCACGCCGTTCATTGACGTCGATGTGGTGCAAATGAGCGACCCGGGTATTCGCGACACCGATGCTGAAGGCTTGCTTGAATTTTCCGCGAATGGGTTCACAGTGACAGCAACAGCGCTGAGTAATCCGCCGCCCGGCATCATTATGCCGTTTTCGGCGACTCAAACAGCGGCAGTGCCCTTCGATGTTCATATTGCGGCTTATGGGCAGACGCCAAACGATATGGCTTGCGGTGTGATCGAGAGCTATACCGGCAACAAGAACATTCAGTTTTGGTCGACGTATCAAAACCCGACTACCGGCACGCTGAACGTCACCATTGACGGCGCCGTGATTGCGGCGAACGAAGGGGCTTCTGCCGCGCAGGTGGTTACATTCAATAATGGTCAAGCGCAAATAGTGGCCAAATACAAAGACGTTGGCAGCCTTCAACTGGCGCTGAAAGATCAAACGACAATTAACGCGGATTTGCCCGCCGGCATTCGCGGTGCCAGTGCGGCTTTCGTTTCCCGCCCGGCGACACTGACGCTGACGGATATTCGCGATGCTTCGGGGGCCACAGCCAACCCTCAGGCAGCGGATGCAACGGGACCGGTGTTTATTGCGGCAGGCGCCGATTTTAGAGCGACGGTTACGGCCCGGGATAGCGACGGTGACGCGACCCCTAATTTTGGTCGAGAAATTATCCCAGAAACCGTTCGCATAGAAACCGAGGTCGTTGCGCCGACCGGTGGCGCTAATCCAAGCGTTGTTGCGGCAAGCGGTTTCGGTGCCTTCAGCGGTGGCGTAGCAAGCGGCACCGATTTCCGCTGGAACGAAGTGGGCATCGTGCAATTGCGCCCCGGCGTGGGCGATTCGGACTATTTGGGAACCGGAGACGTATTGGGTGCTTTGTCCGCGAACGTGGGTCGTTTCGTTCCCGATCACTTCACTTCCGTTCTCAATACGCCGATGTTCGCAACTGCCTGTGGACCCGGCAGCTTTACTTACGTGGGTCAGACATTTAACTATGCAGTTGCACCCACAGTGGCGGCGACAGCCCGTGCCGTTAGCGGCGGCATCACCCAAAACTATACTGGCCCCTTCTTCAAAATGACGACGGCGACGCTGCAAAACCGCAACTACAACGCCATAACGGGCAATCTTGATCTGTCCGGGCTGCCTGCAGATACCGTTGACCCGGCGGTCACGGAGTCCGCACCGGGTGTCGCAACTTTGGTGTTCAGCGGCGGCGATGGTTTGAGCTTTTTACGCGGCGCAGCGGCCGCACCATTCGATGCCGAAGTCATGCTATCAATTGATGTCATTGATAGTGACTCAGTCGCGGATCTCAGCAACCCGATAAGTTTCGGCGCATTGTCCGGCATTGTGTTCAACGTCGACAATGAAATGCGTTATGGCCGTGTTCGATTTACGAATTCGGTCGGCTCGGAGCTTGTCGCGATGCCCGTGCCGCTACGTGCAGAATATTACGCGAGTGGGGGCATTGGTTTCGTGCCGAATGTTGTCGACGGCTGCACCACCGGCTTGAGTCTGTCATTCAATTCATTCACTGAAAATCTGGCGCCTGGCGAAACCTGCGTGCTGGACAGCGGCTCGCCCGGCTCGAGTGGTTTGGGTTGCGCAGTGGCTGCGCCATCCGGCCAGCAATTTCGGCAGCCCCCATTAGCCGCAGATTTTAATCTCTGGTTGAATCCGCCGGGTGCCGGCAATACCGGCAGCGTGCTTATGGAAGCTACAGTGCCGAGCTGGTTGCAGTTCGATTGGGACGGAGCGACGCCGGGTAACGAAAACCCGTCAGGACAAGCCACGTTTGGTTTGTTCAGTGGCGACAATGCGCAGATTTATCTGCGCGAACTTTACTGAGCCGCCGCGGTTTCAAGCCACTGTTTGAAGCCGTCACTATTCCCGGCAAACTGGTTGTGCGGCACGGCGTGGTACGTACCCTCGCGTTCCAGAACAAAAGTTGGGAAGCCACCGGCCCCGACACGCTGCATCAACTGTCGAGCGACATGCATATGTTCGCTGGGATCTGTCTGTGCCAAGCGCTGTGCAAATTCGTCGCGAGACAAGCCGATATCTGCCGCAATGTCGCACAGCACTTCAGTACGCACAACGTGCTTGCCTTCGACATAGTGGGCATGCTGTATGGCCTGCAACATGGCGAGTGTTTTGGACTCATCGATTGCTTCCGCGGCAAGGATCGCTGCGATGGTTGGCCGCGAGTCTAAGACTAACTCTGGATCGAGTAATAAGCCGGACAGATAAGCCGAACCGAAATCCTGACCGCTCATTTGTGCGATTCTCGCATCGGCTTGCTGAATATATCGTCGCGTATCTTCGGGCAGGCGCGTGGGTTCGGGCCAGAGTCCGCCTGCATGAAGTACGAGTTCAAGATTCGCAACTTCGGCCGCCGCGCGTGCAAGCGGTTCGGCGCCATAACACCAGCCACAAAGCGGATCATGAATGTAATGAAGTGTTGTCACGATTCAGACGTCCTAATTTTCTGCCGCGACGATATCACGATAATGCGCCCGTGCAACGTCCGGGTGGGCGCGCAGCCGGATTTTCAGGCAGTTCTCGCCGAATCGAGCGTATACGGGATCGTTGGCATCGCTATTCTGTCCGCCCCGCGCAACCGCAGCGAGTTCGCGCGGCAGTTCGATGGGTTCAAAAGTTGCTTCCAGGCGTGGGTGTGCAAAGAATGCGATCGATATGCGTTCGCGCCCGGGGGGCGGGCTCTCAACGCGGTGTTTTGTTGCACGCAGATAACCATGCGTGGCGCTCTGCAGCATTTCGCCGAGATTCATGACGTAGCAACCGGGTACGTGATTGGCACTTATTACAGTTCCATCCGTATGCACTTCGAGCCCGCCGACATCGTCCTGCAAGATAAAAGTGAGCAATCCTGAATCGTGATGTAAGCCAACTCCTTGGCCAGTATCGCGCTCTTGTTCTTGTGCGGGATAGCGAATGATCTTTATGTGGGTGTCGCCGTGCGGGAGCATCGCACGGTCGAAGTAGTCGATTTGCTGGCCGAGACCGAGTGCTAGGGCGCGCATGACGACCAAACCGAGCGGTTCCATTGCAGACATCCAGGCAAGCGTTGCCGTTTGCAACTGCGGAAGCCGCGCGGGCCATTGATTCGGGCCGCGCAGATTAAGCCACGGGGGGTTGTTCTTATTCGGAGCGGGCGCGGGTTCTTCGGGACCGATATCGAGCTGATCGCGCCAATCGCTGATCCCTTTCGTGCGCTCATCGCCAAGAATCGTGTAACCACGAAAGTGCGGGGAATTGGCAATTGCCAGTGCATGCCGCTGCGCTTCGGGCAGCGCAAAAAATTGCTTTGCCGCTGCCATCAAGTCTGCTTCGAGCTTTGGGTCAACGTCATGGCCACTGACGTAACAGAACCCAGGCGAGTGACACGCCGCCAGAATGGCTTTGACGACGCGGCTGCCTCGCGGGCCGAGCGGGTCAGCGATGAAATCGCTGAGGTTTATGGTTGGAAGTGTCTGCATGCCGCGATCCCTTTTCGGGGCATAGCATAGCGCAGGCTATGCAGAGCTGATAACGGGTTGCTGCGAGCTTACTTTCGATACGTTGGCGTCTTCGAGACGCGCGCGGGCGAACGCCATCACTTTGGAAGGTCCTTCCGGATCTGGCATTTCGCACGGCGGATTGCGGCGCAATCTGTCCCAACCATTGGTCTCAATGACGGCTCGTAAGAACTGCAAATTCTTATTTATGAAATGCATATAGGGGTTTTCTCCATCTTCGAAATAAACCTCCATATAGCGATAAGCCCGGTTAAAAGTGTGGTCAAGCCGAGTCTTTGCTGAGCCCTTATAAAACAAGAGTGTCTTTGCGAGTAGGTCTTGACCGCTGCTGTAATTGACCGTCAATGTGTCATTCGTCTTTTCAAAGGCGACTCTGCCAATCACAAACTCGGGGTAAAGTCGGTCTCGACACTTTTCCAGATAACAACGGTCGGACATTTGCGCAAGTAAGTCTGCAGTGCCAATCAAATGGCCGACCGCGCTGTCGTGCGGGTCATCGAGCTCGATTTCTTCTGCTTTGATCTCGTAGCCGGTGAAGTGGGTAATGCGTGCAACGACCGGTACGAACTCGGCTAGACCGAGCGTCGGCAAATAGCTTTCCAAGAATCGCCCGCTGCGCGAGACATGAGAGCGCGTAAACTCGGCGCCATGCGATATGGCGCTGTCGCGAACTTTGTGGCGCAAGTAACCGAAGTCGTGATACAGGCTGCAAACTATGCCGAGCATCGCGCGCTTGGGGCCCAGCTTGTCTTTGGCATCGACGGAGTTTTCGTAGCCGGCTATCAAGCGTGCGGCTGCGAGTGTCATATCAAGCGTGTGTTGAACATCATGATACGTGGTGTCTACCGCGTGATATTGCGGTGAACGGCCATAGAAAAACCGTTCAAAGTCGTAAAAGGCCAGCCATATCGGATCTGTGCTGGCATTTGGATACAGCGAAGCGAAAATGCTGCAGACGGCGCGTCTGACCTTCGTTGGCGAACTTACTTTGACGGTGTTAGTGACGTCGTAATCGCTGCGACGGTCTTGGAAAGGGTCTTCCACAGGTTTGTTATGATCGTTAGTTGCGGCGCTCATATTGTATCTGGCACTTGCTGCGTCCATGCGGCGACACTACATAAAGCTTAATCGATATTGAAAATCGAAATAACCGGCGTGTGATCTGAGGGCCGCTCCCAACGTCGTGGCTCTACATCGATTCTCGCGGCCGCACATGCTGTGCGCAGGCTGTTCGAAGCCAAGACCAGGTCAATGCGCAAACCGTTATTGCGGCGGAATCCTGCGGCTCTATAGTCCCACCAGCTGAAGCTCTTCTCCGGTTGTTCAAAAAGTCTGAAGGTATCGACAAAGCCAATTTCTAAGATATTGTTCAATGCGCTGCGTTCGGCATCACTGCAAAGCACCTTACCACGCCAAGCTTCCGGGTCGTGCACATCTCGATCTTCCGGAGCAATATTGAAATCGCCCAACGCAATGCAGTGTGGATAACGCTGAATGTCCTGCCGCAGCTGCTGAGTCAGTGCCTGCAGCCAAGTGAGCTTGTATTGAAACTTTTCGGACTCAACGGACTGGCCGTTCGGCACATACAGATTCAGTACGCGGACGTTGCCAAATGTTGCTCCGAGCACACGACGCTGAGGGTCATCAAGCTCTTCCAGGTCGTGGGTGACGTCTGCGGCGGCCAACTTCGAGACTGTCGCCACCCCGTTGTATGTGGCTTGGCCGGCGTAAGTCACCTGGTAGCCAGCCTCTGTAAAGGCTTCAACCGGAAAGTCGGCGTCCTTTGTCTTGGTTTCTTGCAGTGCCAAAACGTCGGGCTGCTCTGTTTCAAGCCATTGCAGCACTTGCGGTAATCGGACCCGTAAGCTGTTTACATTCCAGCTGGCAATCTTCATGCTGCCACGGATCCATCGGAAACAATGCCGGATTGCTCCAGCAATGCGTCGAGTTTCGGCGCGCGGCCACGGAAACTGATGAAAGCATCGATGGCATCTCGGCTGCCGCCGACGGCGAGGATGGATTCGCGAAATCTCTGCGCTATAGATTGGTCGAATACGCCTGCTTCCTGGAAAGCAGCGAAGGAATCCGCCGCCAGGACTTCCGCCCATTTGTAAC
>JAHEEO010000209.1 GCA_024640665.1 Rhodospirillales bacterium
GCTCGTTCAAAGTTCCGCTGTGTCGTTCGCGCTGCGTCAGATGCAACGCAATGAAGGCCTGTCTGAAGAGGCGCGCGTTGCACTCAAAGAGATATGGACACAGAGTGTGGATCTAGCTGCTTTGAGCCATGTCATCGCCAAGAACTTTACTAAGCTAAATGCTGACGAAGCCATGTTGGCCGGATTACTCAGCGTCCTGGGCAAACTATATATTTTTATGAAATCGCTCGACTTCCCTGATATGAGCTACGCCGAAATGGATTCAGTATTCCAGGATTGGCATCCCGCTATCGCAAAGGCCATCGCTGAAACATGGGGCATGTCCGACAGTCTGACCGCGGCACTGGAATCCCAGCTAGAAACGGACATTGATGGCACGACGACCACACTTACAGAAGTTTTGGTTGCTGCACGTCTGTTCGTCCAGCATAACGACGCTGGAGAACCCCTGGATGGATCGCTGTACCCGGTTCTGCAGCGCATGGGAATCAGTGAAGCGAATAACCACGACGTCACACTGCATAAATTTCAGGAGCAGATCGATAACATTCGTAACGCCTTGTTGAAGTAGCCACTCAATAGGAGTCGCCGCTGAGCGCTTGCGCACAGCTCAACAGGCGCATTGCACAAGCGCGAAATGTTAAGCTCGTCGGCAACAAGTCCACTGCTGCGAGGAATCACAAATGAGCGGTTGGTTTACGACTCGACGGAATTTTCTTCGGTCCAGCTCTCTATTGAGCGTGGCTGCACTGCAATCGCCACTTACGCTGGCCCAAAGCGCCTTGCCAACTCGATCCATACCCAGCACCGGCGAAACATTGCCCGTCATTGGTTTGGGCTCGAGCAAAGTTGTCGCCAGCATCACTGAACGCGGTACGGACGCGCTGGCCGCCGTCCTGCGGATGCTGGTATCGCATGGCGGCAGCGTCGTCGACACGTGGCCACGAAATCCCGCCAACGATCAAGGCTTCGGCTCGGTCATTAATCTTCCCGATCTTCGCGACAGACTATTCGTTACGAGCAAGATCGATCAGATCGGTCGCGCGGCCGGTATCGCGCAGTTCGAAGCCACCCGGCGCAACTATGGCCGCGACACACTCGACCTCGTCCAGATCTTTTCGCTAACCGACGTCAACACGCACTGGCCGACGCTGCGGCAATGGAAGGACGAAGGCCTCGCTCGATATATCGGCGTTACCGTTGCCGAAGAAAACCTCTACGAACCTCTGCAAGCATTCTTGAGCCGTGAGACACCTGATTTCATTCAGGTGAACTACTCCATAACTGAACGCACAGCGGAAGAACGCATACTGCCAATGGCGCAAGACCTCGGCATCGCCGTGATAATCAATCGACCGTTCATGAACGGAGCCTATTTCAGCCGCCTTGAGACGCAGCAATTGCCCAGTTGGACTACAGATTTTGACTGTGAGAGCTGGGCGCAGTTCTCACTGAAGTACATTCTGGCAAATCAAGCGCTAACCTGCGTTCTCACCGAAACCGGCAATCCGGCACACATGGCAGAAAATGCGCTTGCCGCGCATGGACGCACACCGGACGAAGCAACGCGCGCACGAATGCGCAGTTTCATCGACTCAATTTAGTCGATGGCGAACCGCTGCCATTGCCGCTGCGATTTGATCAACTTGAACGCAATTTGACGAACCACCTCCTCGCGCATTTGCTGGTGATCGCTTTGATCATCTCGCCCTATCAATCAATTAAGGCGCTGCGGCGGCTCGACTCGCTGGTGCATACGAGTTCAACTGCGCGCCTGGAGTTCTACGCGGCGGCCATGATGGGCCAGTGGATCCTGATGCCTATCGTATGGATCGCGGCTCTGCCAAGCGACTCGCCATTTATGGCACTTGGTCTGCAGCTGCCGGTCATCAGCTCAGATCAGCTCGGCATTGTTGCGCTCATTGCCGCGATCATTCTGAGCCAATCGCCAATCGTCCCATTTGTCCGCAAGAGAATGCTGCAGTCTGCATCCGCACGTGCAAGTGCATACCCACTGCGCAATCTGCTACCGCGCAGTGCTGCGGAAAAACAACGTTGGGTATGGGTGTCTTTGACAGCAGGATTCTGCGAAGAAATTATATTTCGAGGATTTTTATTCTACTACGCGCAATCCGTGCTGGTTCTCAGCACATTAAGTGCGATTGTTTTTTCGAGTGTGATTTTTGCTGCCAGCCATTTTTACCAAGGGCCAGCAAATATGCTCAAGGTGGGCGTCGTGGGCGCACTCCTGGGTGCACTTTATGCGGCGACGCACAGCCTGTTTTTCTGCGTCGTATTGCATGTGCTCTTAGATCTTGGTGGACTGCATATGGGATCGCTCATTGCCGCGGATGATGCGCGCGACGGCAGCACCAACGTGGACAATTCTTAATGTTGGGCGCGAAACTGACCGTGCAATATAGACTCTAATACTGCATTCAAATCCAACACAGGTGAGTTTCTAACGTGACAAATAAGAACCGCTGGCTGAAATCGGATTGGGTTGTTCTGCCAATTTCGTTTTTACTTATCTTCGTGGCCCGCTCGTCGCTCGCCGACCACTATCACGTGCCAACTGGCTCCATGGAGTACTCCATCATGCCCGGCGATCGTGTGCTCATTGACAAGACTGCCTATGGTCTACGCGTGCCGTTCACCAAAATCAAACTACTCGATGGCACTCAGCCACAACGCGGCGAGGTCGCGGTATTTGACTCTCCAGTCGACGGCACCCGTCTAATCAAGCGCATTGCTGCCGTCGGCGGTGACTACGTCACACTGATGGACGGAAGGCTCAGCATAAATGGCACCCGCATCGACAACGACAATATCGAGTACTTCGAAGAACACGCGGCACTGCTCAACTTAGACACGGGGGGCGGGCCGAACATCGCACAGCTGCAGATACCGGAGGGCTTCGTTTTGGTATTGGGCGACCATCGCGGGGATAG
This sequence comes from Rhodospirillales bacterium, assembly GCA_024640665.1. GTDB lineage: Bacteria > Pseudomonadota > Gammaproteobacteria > Steroidobacterales > Rariloculaceae > JAHEEO01. The sequence continues at coordinate 2,952 of JAHEEO010000209.1, forward strand.
TCTCGACAGCCGCTACTTCGGGTTAGTGCCAATAGATGCGTTTTACGGGCGCGCAAACCGCATTTACTATCGCCGCGGAGAGGGTATTTCGTGGCAAGCGCTGTGACCGCAGCCGGTCCAACTTTATCGCAGGGCTTTCGCTAGCACAGGCAAGCTGCGGTCCATCCGGTAATCGATCCCGGAGTGCGTGCCGTCGAATTCTTCATAAATGTGCTTAACGTTTTTCTCAGCCAAACGGGACGACAAGATGCGGTTGCCATAGTGCAGCCGATACTGATCTCGCCACCCGCAATCGATAAACATCGCCTGGAGTGTCTTGAGATGTTTCGCATAGCGGCCGACAAGGTTGATCGGATCGTGTTTCAGCCAATTACGCCAACGCGATTTTAGGAGCTCTCCCGTTTCCAGGTTAAATGGAACATGAAACCCATGCGGCGCATCTGGATCTGGATCGTAGCTGGCGGCCGTTGCAAGGTTCATCAAACACATAATCTCGCTGCCGTTCGGGGCTTGATTGCTGCGAAAGCCCGCGAGAAATTTGGCGATTCGCCCATCATCAACCCCCAAGCCGGCGCCGGCGGACATTTTGGCCACATTCACCGCACCCACCTTGCGCGGCTTTGCCCGGTACTTGGCAAGCTCGTCCAGCGTGCCTGGCCAATCTGGCAAGTACGCAATATCGAAATAGCAGTCGCCGGAGTGGCTTGCGATGGCGCCCCAATAACGCGTGTACTTCATGCCATGAATGAGCGCGCCATATCCACCGGACGATTTGCCAAAGCAGCCGCGATGCTCGCGAGACGCTTTCGTCCGGAATTCGGAATCAATGAACGGAATAATTTCCTGCGTTAGATAATCCGCATATGGACCAATCGCACTGGAATTTATGTACTGATTGCCGCCCAACGAACTGAAGCAATCCGGAAATACGATAATGCAAGGCGGCATCTTCTTTTCCCTGACCAACCGCTCAGCGCGCTCCGGGACATTCTCGTCGAAGGCCCGCCAGTTAGTATGCGATTTGCCGCTGCCGGTATATCCAACTAAATCGAACAGCACAGGATAGCGTCGCCCCCGGCCGGAACGCTGGCCTGCATCGTAACCTGGCGGCAGCCAGACATCGAATTCACGCAAATGCGGGTCACCGAGCGGATTGTCGGCCAACAAGCTCGAGGCGTGCTCGACAGTCACCACTCGACCGCGCTTCGGGAAGGACGAGCTCATCATGTTGATGGTCGATTACGAACCAAGTCTCGCAGTGCCAGCCGATTTATCTTATTCGTACCAGTCTTCGGTAAAGCGTCCACAAATGTCACCTCGACGGGGCGCTTATACTTGACCATCGCTTCCTGGCAATAGGCAAAAAATTCCTCTTCGTTCATTGACTGCCCGGCATCGAGGACGACAAAAGCGACAACCACTTCGCCGAGGCGCGGATCTGCTTTACCCACTGTTGCGGCCTCGCGAATCTTTGGATGATTGAACAACACCTCATCGACATCGCGCGGATACACGTTGTAGCCGCCGACAAGAATCATGTCTTTTTTGCGGTCTACCAAGAATACAAATCCGTCGTTATCGATATAGCCGATATCGCCGGTGTATACCCATCCATCGCGCAGCGTGTTCGCGGTTTCTTTTGGATTGTTGCGATACCCCCGCATGAGCTGCGGCCCCTTAACCCGCACTTCACCTGCTTCGCCAATTGATAGCACGGTATCGCCCGTATCCAAATCGACTATTTCGATACTCGTCTCGGGTACGGGATTGCCGACCGACAAGACTTTTCGCTTGCCATCATAGGGATTCAGGCAAAATGGCGCGCCCTCTGTCATACCCCAGCCTTCAAGCAATGGCTGACCCGTGCGCTGCTGCCATTCGCGATGCAGATCTTCCGGGCACGGCGCACCGCCGGATAAGCAATATCGCATACTCGAAAGATCGGCCTCATCGAACAAAGGGCTCGCAAGCGCACCCATATAGATCGGCGCAGGCCCGCCGCCAAAGACAGTCACGCGATGCTCGCTCAGCGCCATTACTACTTTATCGGGATCGTATCTTGGCACCATAACGAGCGTGCCCTGCGCATAGATAGGCACCCACGTGGCATAGGCCAGACCCCAAATGTGAAACATCGGCGCAACGTTCAGAAATATTTCAGCGCCGAACTCCAGCGGCCAAACCGTGACATGCTGCAATATCGAATAAACCAAACCGCTATGCGTATGATCGACACCCTTCGGAATGCCAGTCGAACCGCCGGTAAATATCAATAGCGCAAGATCATCGGCGGTTGGTAGAGTATCCGGCGCAAAGACCAACGTCTCATCATTTGTCCACTGATCGATAAGCGTGCCGCTCACGCCGAGCGTCATCACATTAGTAATGCCCAGCGCTTCGGCAACGGCCTCAGCCTTATCCTGGGAGCTCGCATCACAAATGATTGCAGCCGGGTCGGCTCCAGCCAATACCTTTTTCAATTCCGCAGGCTTGAAGA
>JAHEEO010000022.1 GCA_024640665.1 Rhodospirillales bacterium
TTGAAATCGCTGCGCCAATGCAAGCGCACCGCCGTCGATCCGGCTGAAAGCCTCTCCGGCGGCTGACAGCGACTGTGCTTCGGCCACAATCCCGCCGACGGCATTTTGCACCTCAGTCAATAGCCGCAGACTGGTATCGACGTCTACGGGATCGGCTTGTTGGGCTGCGGAACGAACTCCGAGATCGGTGGAAGCGCCCGCGATGCCGCCAACGATGTTGGCCAGCGCCGCCTCATTGGCCTGCAAGCCAGCCAAGAAATCTGCGGGCGACTGCGTTGGCGCCCGACCCGCCAGAGCACCCTGCATACTCGTGACGCTCTGTTCAAGCCAAGTCGAAAAAGGCTGATTAAAGGCCACGTCGGCTGGCGCCATAGCGGCAAACAACCCCCGCGCGCTGGCAAATAGTTGCGGAGTTAAGCGCTGGAGCCGATCTGCAGCGGCATCGACCCGCTCGAGCGCAGGCGCGGTCGTGACGAACCCATCGATACCGCCCAGCAAATTGTCGATCTCGCCCCCGGCAGCCGCAAGGGAACCCAGGCTGGCACGATCGCCCGCACTCGCATTGAGGCCCTGCCATTGGCTGCGGATGCTGGTCGCCGCCGCCTCGAGCGCTGCCATATCGGCCTCGCCGCCGGCCAATCGCGTCGCTGCGATCGAACGCGCCGATTGGGAGACCGCAACCAAGCGCCCAAAAGCTGCCTGCCCCTCATTCGAGGTCGCCTGAGGCCAGCTGAAATACAGCAGGCCCGCGCAAGCAACCAACAAAACGGCTAAGGCAATACCCAATCCAGGTATCGAGCGCGAAGATTCGTTTGATATAGCCATATAGTCTCGCTCTAGCTTGCCTCGCCCGCATTGAGAAAGTTCTGATCCTCTAGCAATGCGAAGAAGTCAAATTTTGGCCAGGATTCATTGTTCCGCCGATAGGCGCCCCGCAAGTACTGCTCACACCGCAATGACGGCGTAGGCGCCTGCTCGTCGAATTCCGCCGGCAAAAACCGACGAAAGCCGAATACCTGATCAACGAGCAGCCCCGTCGGCACATCACGGCTTGCGAGCACTAACACGCGACCGTGCCGATCCGGGCCTTTGCCGCCGCTGCCGAGGAAGCTGCGCAAATCAACAATCGTTAGTAACTGACCGCGGACATTCGTTACGCCGCGCAACCACGGCTTGGCGCCAGGCACCCGGGTCATCGTGTCTGGCAACGGCATCACTTCGCGCACATCGTCGCGACTCGCAATGAATTGCTCCGACCCCAACCGGAATGCAATGCCCACCCACTCGTCATTGCCATCGGTTTCCGCACCTGAAGCGGTCAAAGCAACGCGCGCGCGTCGCTCAAGCTCCAGTAACAGTGCGAACGGCTGATCCGCTAAAGCGCGTAGTTCCACGCAGTCTACCCCGGCGTCCGATCAAGTAACTCCCGGGTTTTGGCCACGAGCACAGCTTCAGTTACCGGCTTGGTCAAATAATCGGCCGCACCTTGGCGCATACCCCAAATTTTGTCCGTTTCCAGTGACTTACTGGAGATCATCACGACGGGAATATTCTCCGTTTGGGGGTCGCGTGTCAGCGTGCGCGTGGCTTGGTAACCGTTTATGCCCGGCATGACGACATCCATCAGAATGAGATCTGGCTGCATTTCCCTGGCTAGACTCAAACACTCCTGGCCGTCGCTTGCCGCAACAGTTTCGAAACCATGCTTTTCCAAGGCCGTGCGAATGACATGCACTTCCGTCGGAGAATCATCAACGATCATTATCAAGGCCATAGCCTAGCGTCCCTCATACTTGCCGTTAACCCGCCACATAGCGTTGGATGGCGCCCAGCAACTCGTCCTTGGTAAACGGCTTCGTCAAATATTGTTCGGATCCAACGAGGCGGCCGCGTGCGCGATCAAATAATCCGTCTTTGCTCGACAGCATTATGACCGGCGTGTCTTTGAAAACTTGATTGTGCTTAATCAACGAACAGGTCTGATAACCGTCCAATCGCGGCATCATAATGTCAACGAATATGACGTCGGGATGGTGGTCGGCGATCTTAGCCAATGCGTCAAACCCATCCTCTGCCGTAAATACCTCACAGCCTTCCTTGGCCAACAAAGTCTCGGCGGTACGACGAATCGTCTTACTATCGTCGATGACCAGAATCTTGAGACCGCTCAGCACATTATTTTGACTCAAAGCGTTGCTGCCAGACACGCAAACTCTCCCTCGCACAATGGCGCATGCGGCCGGAATGACTCGACCGCTGTAAAGCTAGATTCTAACGCCATTTTACATATTGAAATGACGCCTTTACATTGGCGCGCGTTATAACCCCAAAGATCGCTCCTTTGCGCCCCAATCCCATCGCGCCACGCACAGCGTGTGGCAGCGTTTCTCTGCGGGTATGGTAGCTTTGCGCACCCGCGTCAATCTGCGAACCTTGGCGCAAAACAAAGAGGAAGGCATGAATAATAAATCGCGACTACTTGGCGTCGTCATGGATCCGATCGGCAGCATTGCGCCGAAAAAGGATTCCACGCTGGCGATGATGCTTGCCGCGCAGGCCCGCGGCTGGCAGCTCGTCTACCTGCAACAGCAAGATCTCTATATAAATCAAGGCGTCGCTGGAGGAAACGGCACGCTGGTGACTGTGCGGGACGATCTCAAAGATTGGCACTCACTCGGCGAGGCGTGGTCGGCACCGCTGCACACGCTCGACGCACTGCTGATGCGCAAAGATCCGCCGTTCGACATGGAATTCGTCTATACGACCTACATTCTGCAGCTCGCCGAGGACAACGGCCTGCTGGTCGTGAATAAGCCCGCCAGCCTGCGGGATATGAACGAAAAAGCCTTTACCTCGTGGTTTCCGGACTGCACGCCGCAGCAGCTGCTGAGCCGTTCACATGCCGCGCTGCGCAACTTTCTCGCCGAACATGGGGCAGCCGTGTTCAAACCTCTGGACGGCATGGGTGGAAAATCCATCTTTGTTTTGAAAGAGGGCGATATCAACACGAACGTTGTCATCGAAACGCTGACCGACCACGGACGCAGCTACATCATGGGCCAGAAATATATCCCGGAAATTAGCGACGGCGACAAGCGCATCTTGTTAATCAACGGCGAACCGGTGGATTATGCGCTCGCACGGATCCCGGCGCCCGGTGAGAGCCGCGGCAACCTGGTGATGGGTGCCAGAGGCGAAGGCCGGCCGCTGACCGAGAGAGATCGCTGGATCTGCAGCCGCGTTGGCCCCGTACTGGCAGAGCGAGGCGTCCTGTTCGCCGGCATCGACGTTATCGGCGATTATTTGACTGAAATCAATGTCACGAGTCCGACTGGAATCCGTGAACTGGACAAGCAATTCGGACTCAACATAGCTGATATGCTCATTACAGCCATAGAGGATCGCCTCGCACAGTAAGTCGATGCACATCATCCTATTTGTGATTGCAGCAGGATTTTCGCTGACCGCCTGCGTCCGCGATTCATTCGTTGAGCAGCGCATTTTTGCGATGGGCACCTGGGTCGATCTGGTTTATCAGTCGGTGGACCCCAGCGCAGACGCTGCCATCGCAGTGTCAATCGAAGCAGCGCTGCGCGAATTCGAGGTCGACTACTATGCGTGGGCAGATGGTGAGCTCGCCCTGTTGAATGAAGCACTGGCAAACGGCCGCGCTTATACGCCCGCACCGGACATGCTGGCGCTGCTTAGGCGGTCGCAACGAATGTCCGAACTCAGCGATGGTTTTTTTGACCCCGGCGTCGGAGCGCTCGTCGAGGCATGGGGATTCCATTCATCGCTGGCCACTGCCGCGGAACTCATGCCCGATTCGATACAGGCATGGCTTCGCGACCGGCCCAGCATTGCAGGCCTGCGAATCGACGGCGCTAACGTAAGCTCATTGAATCCGCAGTTATTGATCGATTTAGGCGGTATCGCTAAAGGCGAAGCAGTCGACCGCATTGTGGTATTGCTGGGTGAGGCCGGTATCAGCGACGCGCTGGTTAATGCAGGCGGCGACGTCCGCGCCGTTGGGCGGCGCGACGAACGCCCCTGGCGGGTCGGCATTCAAGCACCGCGAAGCGCTGGCCTGCTGGGTTCCATTGCGTTGCAGTCTGGAGAGGCCGTATTTACATCCGGCGACTATGAGCGCTATTTCGAAGCCGATGGCACACGCCGTCATCACCTGCTCGATCCAACGACCGGCTACCCGGCAACTCACACACAGGCCGTTACGGTCATCGCAAAAAACGGCGCCAGCGCCGACGCGGCGGCGACAGCCTTGTTCATCGCGGGGCCGGCGAATTGGCGCCGCATCGCGGAACAGCTCGAAATCAGTGCTGTTCTGCGCGTTGACGCTTCAGGCGAAGTTGAAATGACGCCACAGATGCGTGCGCGCGTAGATCTGCAAGAAGATGCCGAAACTGCGACAATTGCAGGGCAATCATGAGTCATTCCGCCGTGCAATCCAGCCTCCAATTGCCCTCCACCAGCGGGCGACTTGGTTCAACGCTGTTCCTAACAGCTCTGGCTCATGGTGTCGTGATCCTGGGCATTACTTTTACGTCCAGCCTTGATTCCGATTACGCCGAATCGACGTCCCTAAAGGTCAGCCTCGTCACTGGCCCTGCGACTGATCGGCCTGAGTCCACCGATTACATTGCCAACCAAGACCAAACGGGCGGCGGCTTGGACGCGCAAGCGGATCGGCCGACGACGTCGATATCGACCCGCGATTTGATGAATGTCGTGGGTAGTCCCAGCGGCGCCGACTTGCGCGATGCAGTGCCCCGCGAGGCGGCCAAGGCCGCCGATGTATTGCTGACTCGCGGCGAAAGTGATCGCAGTATTGCCGCGGACCCGCTCGCACCAGACGAAGTTGCCGCAGTACCAGAGCGTGCAGCCGACATGCTGACGATCCAATCACAGCAAACCACAGCCGCCGAAATTGATTTAGCAGCGGCCGCTCCACTCAATGACAACGACGCCGCACTGGGCCCGGCTACACGCCGTTCCATACTGGCCGGCTACTTAAATGATTGGCGAGCGCGAGTAGAAAGGATTGGTACGTTAAATTTTCCGCGCAGTTTTCTCACCAACAACTCTGCAACCCGCAGGCCCCAGCTCGAAGTAGCAATCGGCCCGGATGGCAGCTTGCGCGATATTGTCGTGCAGAATTCATCCGGCGACCGCGCGGTTGACCAAGCCGCAGTGAGTATTTTGCGCTTGGCTGCCCCGTTCGATCCTTTACCAGACGCAATTGTCGCCGAATATGGCGAGCTTAGGTTTGCCTATGAGTGGGACTTCATCGAGGGCAACGAATGACTTCGATGACATCACTCCAGAACCACTTTCTGGTCGCCATGCCGAATCTTGGGGATCCCAATTTCAACCAAAGCGTCACCTACATTTGTCAGCATGATGATCACGGGGCGATCGGCATAGTCATCAATCGGCCGGGTGCCTTCACTTTCGGCGAGATTTGCGCGCGCTTGAATATCGACCTCATCGAAACCGCTCCAGCCGAAGCTCCTGTCTTGACAGGCGGGCCCGTGGAACCCGAACGTGGCTTTGTGCTGCACGGCCAAGGCGCCGATTTTGAATCGACAATCAGCGTCGGCAATGGCATTAACTTGACGGCTTCTCGCGATATCTTGGAAGCAATCGCAGCTGGCGCGGGTCCGGATAAAGCCGTGTTGGCACTCGGCTACGCCGGCTGGGGCACGGGCCAGCTCGAAGCCGAACTCGCAGCTAACGCCTGGCTCAGCGTCGAGGCAACTGCAGATATCCTATTTGACACGCCATTCGAGAACCGCTGGGCAGCAGCCGCACAACTGCTTGGCATTGATATTCACGGCATCTCCAATTATTCCGGGCATGCCTGACTGCAGGCCGCCACAGCCGTGCCGCCGCCCATGACGAGTCTCGTTCTCGCTTTCGATTACGGCGAGCGCCGAATCGGCATCGCAACAGCTAACCCGCTGACAGCTACGGCCACTCCCCTGACGACGGTCCTGGTGCGCAACGGCATTCCAGACTGGGTCGCCATCGATCACTGTATTGCCGACTGGGCGCCGGCAGAGCTTATCGTTGGCCAACCGCCGAAACGTGATAATAAAAAGATACTGGCGGCAATAGCGAACTTCGTGCAAGAACTGCAAAACCGCTATAAGCTCCCGGTGAATACTGTCGATGAAAGCCTGACTTCACGCGCTGCCGAGGCGATGTTGGCGGCACAACGGCGCGGTGGCATACGCAAGAAACGGACTAGAAAGGGCGACATAGACAAGCACGCAGCGTGCTTTATCGCCGAAAGATGGATGGCCAAAACCAAACAAAATGCCTGAACAAGTAGCGCCAAACGGCAAGCTCCGTCACCTTATTTCGCTGAAGGGCTTAGATCGCCCAATGGTAGAATCGGTGTTGGCCAAGGCGCGCACGTATATCGCCGCGCCCGATGCCCAAGCACCCAGCGATACTTCGTTGACCAACTACACCGTGGCGAATCTCTTTTACGAAGCCAGCACTCGCACGCGGGCATCGTTCGAATTGGCAGCCCGGCGTCTCGATGCAAAAGTACTGAATCTCGATGTCAATACGTCTTCTCGCACCAAGGGTGAAAGCATCCTTGACACGATTTATACGCTGCAGGCGATGCATATCGACGTGTTTGTCGTGCGCGACGCAGGCACCGGCGTCCCAGCCATGATTGCCGAAGCGGTTGCCCCTCATGTTTGCGTGTTGAACGCCGGCGAGTCAGACACGTCGCACCCCACGCAAGGCTTACTCGATTTGCTGACGATTCAGCAACACAAGCAAGACATCAAAAATCTCAAAGTCGCCATTATCGGCGACGTGAGGCGATCACGCGTCGCGCGCTCAGCCGCCGAAGCTTTGCAATTGTTTGACGTCGGCGAGCTGAGATTGATTGGCCCCGATGAGTTCTTACCCGATGCTGAAGATTTCCCGGGCGCGCACCGATTCACAGACGCCACAGCGGGCATTCAAGGCGCCGACGTCGTCATGGCGCTGCGAATACAGAAGGAACGCTTTGACAAAGCCGGCGAAATCCCCGACAACAACGCCTACTTCCGTCGCTATGGCCTGACCCAGGCTTTGCTTCGACACGCTGATAAGGACGCCATTGTCATGCATCCAGGACCCATGAATCGTGGCACCGAGATTGCCAGTGATGTAGCGGATGGGCACCAATCGGTCATTCGCGATCAAGTTGCCAATGGCGTTGCTATTCGCATGGCCGTACTGTCGATCGTTACCGATTACGTTCGCTCAATGCGGAGCAGCTCATGACCTATGCCAACCGCCGCGGGAGCATTCACTTAGAGGATGCAGAGATCCTCGAACATGTCGCGCATCCAGATAACCAATTCGTATTGCGTGTTGCAGCCCCTGCAACGGCACGCACGGCCGCGCCCGGCATGTTTGCGCACCTGCAATGCGCGCCAAGCATTCGGCTACGCCGACCCTTGTCTATCATGCGAACTGATGCAAGCGGTTGGGTCGAGTTCTTATACAAGCCAGTCGGTCACGGGCTAACTGCGTTGTCACAACGACGCGTGGGGGAGCGTATTAGCCTGCTGGGTCCGATTGGCAATGGTTTCACGATAACGCCAGACAAACCGAAAGTACTTGCCATTGGCGGTGGCGTTGGCATACCGCCGATGATCTTTGCTGCCCAGACGCTAAAACAAGCGAAAGAATTCGACGTCACGGTACTCATTGGCTCAGAGATTGCTTTTCCTTTTGCGCTCGCGTCCTGTCGACTCGACTCGCCAGGCATAGCGACCGCAGCAAAACGTTCGTTGGAATTGCTCAACGAATGGCATATACCGTCGCACTTGGCCAGCAAAGCAGCGATACAGGGTTGTCATGATGGCTACGTTACCGACTTGGCGACGAACCATCTCCATGCTTTAACTGGGCAAGAACTCGGACTAACGCGAATCCTCGCATGCGGGCCTGAACCAATGCTCGCCGCGACTGCGAAACTCGCTCAGCGTTTCGATGTGGAATGCCAGCTCGCCTTAGAAGAGTTCATGGCATGCGGAGTAGGTGGCTGTGCAGGATGCACGGTTGAAGTGGTCATGCCAGAAGGGGTCGCGATGAAACGCGTGTGTGTCGATGGACCGGTATTCCCGGCAGAATCCATTTATCCCAACGCGTAAACTTAGCCGAAATTAATCTTAGCCTCCAAGTTCGAGCGCGAATCGGCATTTGAGAGCGCTTCTTCCATACTGACAACACCGCGCCGGAACAAACTAAACAAGGCTTCATCAAAGCTCTGCATGCCTGGTTCGCTGGTACTCGTAAAGGCCTCTTTCACTTCAGATATGTCGCCTTTAAGGATCTTTTCCGCCAGAAACGGAGTATTGAGCATGACTTCGACGGCAGCAACGCGCTTATTGTCTTTCGACCGAACCAAGCGCTGAGAAATCACAGCACGCAAATATTGAGACAAGTCCATTAACACCTGCGAGTGCTGGTCGTGTGGGAACATGTTGATGATTCGGTCCAACGTCTCAGGCGCGTTATTGGCGTGCAGCGTTGCGATAGCCAAATGCCCTGTTCCCGCAAGATCCAGCGCCGCCTGCATGGTTACGCGATCGCGAATCTCCCCAATCAAGATGACATCTGGGGCCTCACGCATTGCACTGCGCAGCGCATTCGCATAGCTGTGCGTATCCAGGCCGATTTCACGCTGGTTGACTATCGACTTCTGATTCGGGTGCAAGAACTCGATAGGATCCTCAATCGTCAAAACATGCGATGCAGACTTCTTGTTACGGTGATCGATCATTGCTGCGAGTGTCGTTGACTTACCTGATCCAGCCGAGCCAACCATGAGAATCAGGCCGCGGCGATACATGACTAAGTCTTTGAGCACTTCCGGCATGCCCAATTCGGACAGCTGCGGCAAATTCTGGGTGATATAGCGAATCACGATTGCGACGTTACCGCGCTGGTGAAAAATATTGATACGAAACCGGCCCAAACCGGGCTCCGAGATCGCAAAATCTATCTCAAGATCGCGTGTAAAGTTTTCCAGCTGGTTTTCATCCATGAGCTCCAACGCCGCCTGCCGAACCATTTTTGGCGTAAGCTCGATTTTATTGACGGGAATTATTTTGCCATCAATCTTTATCATGACTGGCGAGTAACTCGTAAAAAATAGATCCGAAGCGGTCTTATCGACCATCAATTGGAATAGCGACTTTACGTTCATAATTGTGTTATTTGGTTTTACTGCGCTGTAAAACTAAAACATGGATTCCCGTTCTTCAGGCTGCAAAGCAAGTGATTCTTCCGCAGCCTTTGCGTTTTTTGCCTCGCGACGACTCTCGAGCTTAACCCGCAAGCGGAGCTCATTCTGAGAATCGGCGTTGCGCATAGCGTCTTCGTAAGAAATCGCCCCGTCCTCATACAAAGCAAACAGTGCCTGATCGAATGTTTGCATGCCCAGCCGAGTGGACTTGGCCATGACTTCCTTAATCATCGCAACTTCGCCGCGGAATATCAGGTCGCTGATAAGCGGCGAAGCCAGCATGATTTCCATTGCCGCAACTCGTCCGAGTCCATTTTCTCTCGCAATCAGCCGCTGTGAAATCATTGCTGTGACATTCAAAGACAAATCCATCAGCAACTGATGCCGCTTTTCTTCCGGAAAGAAGTTGATGATTCGGTCCAATGCCTGATTGGCACTGTTGGCATGCAAAGTGGCCACACATAGATGGCCGGTCTCGGCAAACTGAATGCCATATTCCATCGTTTCGCGATCGCGAATTTCGCCGATCATGATGACATCGGGCGCCTGACGCAGTGTGTTTTTCAAAGCGTTGTGCCAATTTTCGGTATCAACGCCCACTTCACGGTGCGTAATCACACATCCCTTGGGTGAATGCACAAATTCAACCGGGTCTTCTATCGTGATGATGTGGCCCCGGCTATTCAGGTTGCGAAAGCCAATCATCGTCGCGAGCGTTGTCGACTTACCGGAGCCTGTCCCGCCGACGACGAGGCATAAGCCGCGCTTCGTCATTGCGACATCTTGCAATTGAGTGGGTAAATCCAAATCCTCGAAAGTAGGTATCTTTGTTTCAATGGTCCGAAGCACTGCGCCCACATTGCCCTGCGCAATGAACGCACTCACACGGAAGCGCCCGATGCCCGCAGGCGCAATTGCGAAATTGCATTCCTTTGTCGCATCGAATTCCCGGGATTGTTTGTCGTTCATAATTGAACGCACGATCACTGAACTCTGTTCGGCAGTTAGCGGCCGGTCGGCGAAAGGTTTGATGGTGCCATCGATCTTGATTGACGGCGGATGATTAGCTGTTATGAATAAGTCAGAGCCTTTACCATCAACCATCTTCTTGAGAAGATTTTGGGTGAGTCGTATAGCTTGATCGCGTTCCATATTGACGGGTTCCTAGAAATTGGGTGCCTGCCCGCAATCAGAAGGCGTCTTTACTCACTGCCTTGAATCGAGCTTCTTCCTTAGTTATCAGCCCTTTCATCATGAGTTCTTGAAGATTCTGATCGAGCGTCTGCATGCCTTGCGCTTGCCCGGTTTGAATTGCCGAATACATCTGCGCAATTTTGCCTTCGCGAATTAGGTTTCGAATAGCTGGCGTGCCAATCATGATTTCGTGCGCAGCCACTCGACCGCCGCCAATTTTCTTCATTAGCGTTTGAGAAATTACTGCGCGCAGCGATTCTGACAACATGCTGCGAACCATCTCTTTTTCCGCGGCGGGAAAGACGTCAACGATACGGTCGATAGTCTTAGCCGCTGAGCTCGTGTGCAACGTGCCAAAAACCAAGTGACCGGTTTCTGCAGCGGTAAGCGCCAATCGGATAGTCTCGAGATCACGCATTTCACCAACCAGAACGACGTCGGGATCTTCGCGTAACGCTGAGCGCAGCGCCTTATCGAAACCAATCGTGTCACGATGCACTTCGCGTTGGTTAATCAAACAACGTTTGCTTTCATGGACAAACTCGATCGGGTCTTCGATCGTGATAATGTGATCTGGTTTGTTTTCATTGATGTAATCGACCATCGCTGCGAGCGTTGTTGATTTACCTGAGCCTGTCGGCCCGGTGACCAGCACTAAGCCGCGCGGATGCATCGACACATCCTTAAAAATCTTTGGCGCTCCCAGTTCATCAAGCGTCATGATTTCTGACGGAATGGTCCGGAACACAGCTGCGCAACCGCGATTCTGGTTGAACGCATTAACCCTGAAACGGGCGAGCTTTGGAATTTCGAACGAGAAGTCTGTTTCGAAGAACTCTTCAAAGTCCTTACGCTGTTTGTCGTTCATAATGTCATAGACCATACTATGCACTTCTTTGTGCTTTAGTGATGGCATATTGATACGCTTCACGTCACCGTCGACGCGAATCATAGGCGGCACGCCTGCAGATAGGTGCAGGTCGGATGCATTGTTTTTTACGCAAAACGCGAGCAATTGCGCTATATCTACCGAAGCCATGACGATCCTTTTTGGAGACATCTGCGCCGTAACTGACATAAGCGTCAGTTGCACGAGAAGATAGTATAGCCAACAGGTACAAGCAAAGCGTGATTCAAATCACGGACCATCTCGGCCAAATACGCGCCCGCGTCACACAAGCTCTGATCGGGGCGGGACGGCACGATCAAGTAAAGCTCGTCGCAGTAAGCAAGCAACAGTCTGCCGCTGATATACGCGAACTTTTCAACGCCGGTGTCAGCGACTTTGGCGAAAGTTACGCTGCAGAGGCACTCGCGAAACAGGCCGAACTTGCTGGCCTTGCCATTACCTGGCATTTCATTGGGCGCATTCAAGCAAATAAGTCGCGCAGCATTGCAAACAGTTTCTCATGGGTTCATTCAGTCGACAGAGTCAAAATAGCGCAGCGCCTGAACGACCAACGGCCATTCGACGCGGATCCTTTGAACACGCTAGTTCAGGTCAATTTAGCCGGAGAATCGCAAAAAGGCGGCATCACTGAGGATGCTGTTGCAGAGCTTGCTCACTGCATCGATGAACTGCCGCGCCTGCGTTATAGAGGCCTGATGACGATACCGCCAGCGGGGCTTCAAGACGCGGATGTCTATGCGCTGTTTACCCGATTGCGCGGGCTCAACGAGACATTGAATCAGACCGGACTGAGCGGGGATACGCTATCTATGGGCATGTCGCGAGACTTTGAAATCGCGATCGCTGCCGGCTCAAACTGTGTTCGAATAGGCACCGCGCTATTCGGAGCGCGTCCCAAACCGAATCCATAAGGGCCCGCAAAGCACGCGCTCATGGTATCTTCTGCTGATTAACTTCAAATAATTTCGCAATGTCGAATCAGCTTACTACCGCAGCCCGTTTCTTGGTTTCTACGCTCAGCAATATGGCTTTAGTGCTATTTATCCTGCGCATTCTGCTGCAGTGGGCACGGAGTGATTTCTATAACCCCATCTCACAATTAGTTTTTCGCGCTACCAATCCGGTTGTAGCGCCGCTTCAGCGCGCACTGCCACGCTCCAGAGTCATCGATCTTCCTTGCGCGATCGTGCTGGCAGCGCTCACCGCGGCAACAAATTTTATGCTCATGCGACTCGTTGGCGTCTCTGTCCCACCTGGCGAATTCCTATACTACGTCTTCGCCCGAATCGTGCATCTCGGCATATTGGTTTATGTCATTGCAATTATTGTAGACGTGGTACTGAGTTGGATTGGCCAGCGTGGCATGCACCCCATGAGCCGGGCCATCAGTACACTGACAAGCCCAATTCTCAATTTCTTCAGGCGCATCATTCCGCCACTGGGCGGCCTGGATTTCGCGCCGTTGGTCGCAATTCTGGTTTTACAGACGGCCAGCATCTTGCTGCCATTGCCCGCACTTTTCCGCTAGCCTATAGGTCGCAGCAGGAGTTTCAACTACTATATGGGCGCTCTAAGCGCTTGCTCATTAGGGAGGCTAACCATGCCTGTGCTACGAATGCTGGCTGTATTTTCGACACTTGTCCTCGTGGGATGTAGTGAAACACCATCGCCGGATACTACCAACCTGCGACAAGAAGACATATTGACGGCAACAGAGTCGTTTCGTGATTTTGGCGACTATACCGTGCATTTCAACGCAATCGTCACAGACCAGCTAACCGCGGATATTGCTAGGCAATACGGCATTGCCAGGAGCGCTAATCGCGCCATGTTGAACGTCAGCATCATCGACAATTCTGCCGCGAATGGAAGGACATCCTTGGCAGCCGCAGTTAACGCCACTGCAACTAATCTCAGCGGTCAGCTTCGCAATCTTGCGATGCGCGAGATCCGGGAAAACGAGGCGATCTACTACATTGGCGAAACGCAGATAGCAAACGCCGAAACGCTCATTTTCTCTATTACCGTAAGACCCGAAGGTGCCGCGCGGTCTGAAACCCTGCGCTATATGCAGCAGTTCTTCGTCGACTGAAACTTACAGTTCTAATACAACGCGGTTTCGAATCCGGATCACGTCCCTGTGCGATACATACAGCAGGTCGCATAATTTACGCACTAAGCTGTCTTCGTATTTGCTGAGTTCATTGTCGGCAAATGCCACTTGCCACAACATCTCGACTATCTGCAGCTTTTCTTCAGCAGTGATTTCTTCGTTCAGTTGGCGAGTAAATGCTTGAAAAGAGGCGGTATGATCAGCAACTTCCTCCGCTTGCGAAACTAATGCATCAACCTCGTCTTCGGACAATATGAAGCGCGCCCCCAAAAGTTCTGCAATTGCTGCTTGTTCAGCCGCTTCCAGTTTATGGTCTGCACGCGCAATCTCAACGAGCAGGAGCGCCGTCGCCAAGCGCAGATCGTGTTCACGCACCTCCGCTGACGCCTGCGCTTGTTCGCCAGCCAGGCCAGAAAAAACATTTGCCAGCGCCTTTAACACGATATTCCCATCTCCTTGTTTATGAAGCTGCTGAATACACTTCCCAGCCGCCCAAGTTTACCGTGAAAAAAATGCCCGGTGCCTGCAAACAAACTGAGTTCTGGTGGCGTTTTATGCCCCTGGGCCCATTCCAGAACTCCCGGCGCCGGAATCACGTCGTCGCTGTCACCCTGAACCAAGAGCCACGGACACTCCGGTTGTCGTGTCACCAAAGGTAAATGCTCAAATGCTGGTGACACGGTAATCAGAGCAGATACATCATGCGCGTCGGCCACGCGATAGGCGATTGCGCCGCCAAAGGAAAATCCGCAAACCGCCATTGAGGCCGGCTCTGTGAATTCGGCGCCAACCCAGTCGACTACAGCGAGTGCGTCTTCGAGCGCGCCGTCATGCCCGCCGTACGTGCCTTCCGACCGTCCAACGCCACGAAAGTTGAATCGGATTGCTGTGCCTCCAAGCCTAACCGCTGATCGACATAGAGTCGTGACAACTTTATTTTGCATCGTTCCTTGATGCAATGGATGCGGGTGACAAACAAGAGCTATGAACGAGGGGGGAGTCTTGCTTCGCTCAACCGCAGCTTCTAGCACACCTTCCGGCCCCGCAATGAAAACTTCTTCGGACATCAAATTCAGGCTCGTTGTACGGCAGGAAAAATCAGCGCCGCCCTATTTTCGCCCGCAACTAGTTGTTGTCGGACTCAAAATCGAGTGCAGCAGAATTGATGCAAAAGCGCTGGCCGGTAGGCTGCGGTCCATCGTCGAATACATGCCCCAAATGCGCGCCGCAATGACTGCAGTTGACT
This sequence comes from Rhodospirillales bacterium, assembly GCA_024640665.1. Classification (GTDB taxonomy): domain Bacteria; phylum Pseudomonadota; class Gammaproteobacteria; order Steroidobacterales; family Rariloculaceae; genus JAHEEO01. Next base: position 14,744 of record JAHEEO010000022.1, read on the forward strand.
TCGTCACGGCGCATCCCGTGACTCGTGTCTGACTGCGTCGAAACGGCACCCGGCTCCATCGGCGCCCAGAAGCTCGGCCAGCCCGATCCCGAATCGTACTTTTCCTGTGACCCAAATAGGGCCTGACCGCAGCACACGCACAGATATTGGCCGGCTGATTTGTGCGCATAGTATTTGCCGCTGAACGCGCGCTCTGTGCCACTTTCTTGAGTTACGTCATATTGCTCTTTGGTCAAACGTTGCCTCAGCGCTGCTTTGTCGTTTGTTTCGTTCATGCGCGCTCCTCAACAGGCGGCGAATCATCGAGCCCGAGGGCCAATAAGAAGTCGTTAAGCCGTCTAGTGTAGCCTGCCGGATCCTCGAGCTGGCGGCCTTCCGCAAGACGGGCCAAGTCTAATACCAGCAGAGCAAGCCGCGAAAAATCATCATCTGATTCTTCTCGACTCAAGCGACGGACCAATGGATGCTCCATGTTCAACTCCAGACTCGGCATTCCCGTGGGCGCCTCATGTCCAGCTGCTTTGAGCATCTCACGCATTTGAAAACCCAGCTCATCCTCGCCCAGTACGAGGCAAGCCGATGACTCCTTGAGCCGGTGGCTGACTCGTACGGCATCGACCTGGTCACCCAAGGCTTCTTTCACCCGCGCGATAAAAGGACTGTCCTCGCCCGTCGTGTCGTCTTGCTGGTCTTTTGCAGCGGTATCGACGGCATCTAAATCAAGCTCACCACGCGTAACGTCTTTCAATGGGCGGCCATCAAACTCAGTGAAATACTGCAGAACCCATTCATCGATGCGATCAACCAGTAACAGCACCTCTATTCCGCGCTCGCGGAATATCTCCAAATGCGGACTGCTGCGCGCCACCGACAGAGAGTCTGCGACAAGGTAATATATTTTCTTTTGCTCTGACTCTTGCGCCGCACAATAGTCGGCCAGCGATCTTGTCGGCTTGTCTCCCTCTGACACAGTCGAATGGAAACGCAGCAATTTCGCTATGCGGTCCTTGTTAGAGGGATCCTCGGCCAGCCCTTCTTTGAGTACCTCGCCAAATTGCTGCCAGAACGTCTGGTATTTTTCTGGCTCCTTTTCGGCAAGCTTGGCAATTAGATCAAGCACACGTTTAGTCAGCGCGCTGCGTATCGCGCCTACGTGTGGATCATTCTGCAAGAGTTCCCTCGACACATTGAGGGACAGATCTCGGCAATCAATCACACCACGAACAAAACGCAAATACAGCGGCAAGAAATGCGTTGCTTGATCCGAAATAAACACGCGCTGCACATAAAGCTTTAGACCTTTAGGCGCCTCTCTATTCCAAAGGTCATAAGGCGCGACAGATGGAATGTAAAGCAAGCTCGTATATTCACGCTTGCCTTCGACTTTATTATGGCTCCAGGTTAGCGGCTCAGCGAAGTCGTGCGCAATATGCTTGTAGAACTCCAAGTATTGTTCGTCACTGACATCTGCGCGTGGGCGCGTCCACAATGCCTGCGCGGAATTTACTGGCTCATTGTCACCTTTGTCTTGCTTGTCTTCCTTGTCTTGCTCGCCTTGTTGCTTTAAGCGCACAGGAAAACTGATATGGTCGGAATACTTGCGGATCAATGCCCGCACGCGATGCTCCTCCAAAAATTCTTTTGCATCATCTTTTAGCTTCAGACGGACTTCCGTACCACGGGACTCACGCGTCACCGTGTCGACGGCAAATTCACCCTGTCCGTCTGAACGCCACCGAACACCCTGTGCAGGTGACAGATCTGCGCGTCGACTGAGGACCTCAACCTCGTCCGCTACGATGAAAGCCGAATAAAAACCGACTCCGAACTGCCCGATGAGCTGCGAGTCTTTTCGCGAATCTCCAGTCAGTTGGTCTAAAAATTTACTCGTACCCGAATGGGCGATGGTGCCTAGGTGCTCAATGATTTCTTGCTGCGACATCCCAATGCCGCTGTCGCTAACGGCCAAGACACCGGCTTCCTGGTCAATCGAAACCGAAATTCCAAGATCTGTGCCTTCGCTCAATAATTCCGGCGCAGCAATCGCTTCGAAACGAAGCTTGTCATTTGCGTCGGACGCATTGGAAATCAGCTCCCGAAGAAAGATCTCTCTGTCGCTGTACAGCGAATGCACCATAAGGTGTAACAGCTGTTTGACTTCCGCCTGAAACCCAAATGTCTGCTCGGTAGACTGATCGTCTGCCATGGGTCGCCTCATCAATTAGTTGGGAGACCTCTAGAATAGGGGCAAGCTTGGCGTTTTCAAGCGCTCTAGATGCGGCGCAACGAGGGGCGCAGTAACGAGACAGCCGCGACCGACCACACAATCACCGAGCTGATGGCAATAATGCTGAGGCTGATAAACCACTCAGTACGCAGCACCATGATCATGCTGTCGACAAATAGACTCAGCGCGGCCAGCGAGCCAACACCTAAACAGATGCGACAGGTTCGCCGCCATACCAAGATGCCGGCGAATATCAGGTCGTCGAGATCATCGAGCCATTGCATGAAGATTTCCATAGCTATTCGGCGTTTGGCTCAATATTCGCAGCGACAACAGCTTGGTAATCTAGCGACTACTGCCGACAATTGCTGTTAAAAAAGTCACAAAAATCACAGTCTTGCAGCCCATATTGAATTAACTTAATCTACAGTTGCCGCTAACTCGCGGCTTTGGAGCTGTTTTCGATGGAACGCATTGTGGTGCTCAACCCCAAAGGGGGATCTGGAAAAACGACGGTGGCGACCAATTTGGCGGCGTATTTCGCCACAACCGGCGAAAACCCGATGTTGCTGGATCTCGATCCGCAGGCTTCCAGCGCTCGCTGGACATCACATCGAACCGCCGAACACCCCCCAATCGACTGCATCGACGGCGCGAAGGGTTCAGGCACGGTGACTCGAAGCTGGCAAATGCGTGCCCGCCCCGGTTGCAATGTCGTGATCGTGGATACCCCAGCCGCGGTCGAGGCGCGGCGCTTTCCCGAGATTACCCGCGGCGCCGACACCATACTCGTCCCAGTGATGCCGTCAGAAATCGATATTCACGCAACCGCGAAGTGCATCGCAGACCTCTTGCTGGTCGCCAAGATTCGGCGCGAGGATAATCGGATCGGTATTATTGCTAATCGTGTGAAAGCCAATACGCTCGTTTCTCGAACGCTGATGAAGTTCTTGGGCAGCCTCGACATTCCACTCGTCGCTACGCTCCGCGACACGCAAAACTACGTTCGCGCCGCACAACTTGGGATAGGTGTGTTTGAAATGCCTGCTTGGCAGGCGCGCCAAGATGTCGAGAGTTGGCAGAACCTATTGGAGTGGTTGGAAACGAAGAAAGAGCAAGTCCCGTCAACTCCCAAAATTCCCCAGCAGTTAACGAATGCTATGACTGCGCAGCTGTTGGTCTAAAATCCGCAGACCTAGGCCAACTTGGCAATCGATAATCAGGTTAAGCCTCGCCGTCCTCGGATTTCCAAGATTGCTTAACTCGATCCGCCCAGTTGTTATACCCCTTCCAACTGTAAATCGAATGATCTACCGGCGACCGGTCACGGGCTGGATGCGAACTTACTCGTGACAACCACTTCCGATATGCATCCCAACCCTTCTGTTCTGAGTTGCCTGATGGGCTTTCAGCTTGCTTAGTATTGCTTGAAACAGACTGCCCATTGTAAAGCGGTGGGCGAAACACTGGGGGCTTTTCATCTGACATCTTTGTTAATCGGGCTAGTGATGTAGGTCTTGAAGCTTACCGTCGACGGCGCCCGGTTCCCAGGAACTACATCACAAAGAAAACCCAAAAATTATATTATATAACAGTCACTTATAACGCTTTTTACGTAATATCTGCTGCGACTGATGAATTTCGGGTAGCCCTCAGGTAGCGATTCGATAACATGGCACGTAGCGGCCTGGGTCACTCAGCATCATTCTGCCCTGACTGACGAAGTCAGCCAGCAGATCGCCCAACGCGTGGATCAATTCAGGATCGCCGCTGAGAACAAACGGACCGTTCTCCGCAACGAGTTTTATACCGGACTCGCGCACATTGCCCGCCACAATGCCCGAGAACGCCCGGCGGAGATTGACGGCAAGCGCGCTGGTACTGAGACTCGAGTCTATTTTCAATTCACTCATCGAACGATGAGTTGCAAAGAACGGTATTTGAAAATCCAAGTCGACATTTAGTTGCCAGTTGAAGTAGTAAGGCGCGTCGGCATTGTCACGATTGCGACGCACTAGCTCGATACCCTTCGACACCGCGTCCGCGACTGCGTCTTCGTCGTCGATAATAATGCGATAAAGCCGCTGAGCCTCCAGGCCCAAAGTCTTGCCAATGAACTCGTGAAGTTTTTCAAAGTAAGCAGCACTTGATCGGGGCCCGGTCAATACGACTGGAATACGCACACTGGCATTGCTTTCATCGAGCAAAATGCCGAGTAAATAGAGAATCTCTTCGGCAGTGCCAACACCTCCGGGAAATACGACGATGGCATGCGCAACGCGGACAAAAGCCTCTAAGCGCTTCTCCATATCCGGCATGATGACAAGCTCATTGACGATCGGGTTCGGCGACTCGGCCGCAATAATCGTCGGCTCCGTTAGACCAAGATAGCGGCCAGTGCGCCTGCGCTGTTTCGAATGGCCGAGGGCCGCACCCTTCATCGGCCCCTTCATTGCGCCCGCTCCGCAGCCGGTACAAATATCTAGTTCGCGCAATCCGAGCGCATAGCCAACTCGTTTCGAATAATCATACTCATGACGGCCAATCGAATGCCCTCCCCAACAGACAACCATGCGGGGATCCGCATCCGCCTGCAGCGTTCGCGCATTGCGG
>JAHEEO010000210.1 GCA_024640665.1 Rhodospirillales bacterium
AATACACTGCCACCACCACTGCCAGCATCGGGCACAATACTGTGGAGGGATCCGCTTAGGCTTACAACGTACAATTCGCCGGCATTATCTTCAGCAAAAGACGCAATGGACAAGTTGGTTACTGCAAGCGGCTCGACGGCGAATCCACCGCTACCATCGTCAAATAGGCGCCAAATAGTCCCGCTCGAAAAATCCCCAAAAACGTAGCTCCCGACCAGACTGGGGATTGCAGCACCCCGATAAACGAACCCGCCAGTAACCGAAACGCCCTGCGAACGATCATAAACGTGTACGGGATTGATCAGCCCCGTTGCAGCAGGACAAGACAAAGCGGCGCTGCCGTGGCCAATCAGCCCTTCTCGACAATCCCAGCCATAGTTTCCGCCGAGCTCAATGCGATCGATCTCTTCGAATGCGCCTTGACCAACGTCTCCCAGCCATAGATCTCCGCTGGCGCGATCAAAGCTCCACCGCCATGGGTTACGCAGCCCCCACGCATAAATCTCTGGACAACTCGTGGCACTCGAGTGGTCGGCAGGACACATCGCATTCGCGGCGAACGGATTGCCGTTGGCGCCCCCCGGAATGGCATAGGGAACTCCGGAATCTACATCGATCCGCAACATGGCGCCCAACAGGTTGGTCGTATCTTGGGCACGATCGAAAGGATCATCCGCGCTGCCGCCATCCCCAAGACCGATATACAAGTAACCATCCGGGCCAAAAGCCAGATGTCCGCCGTTGTGATTAGCAAAGTCCTGATTGATAGTAATCACGTCTGACCGTGAACCCGGATCGAGCGTCTGTCCGCCATCCAGGCTGGTGAACCGCGCAATGACCGAAACTGTGGGGTTGCTGCCTTCGGTCCAGGACAAGAAGGCTTGACCGTTCGTAGCAAAATCAGGATGAAACGCCATTCCCAACAGGCCGCCTTCGCTGGCAGTGTTAACAACAGAAATGGCGGTGAGATCAATGAAGTCTGTATCAAATGCGCCCGTGTTCAGATTACTGTCAAAGACGCGCACTCGCCCACCCTTCTCCAGCACGAACCAGCGGGTATTCTGGGCAGCTGGCTGAAGCATCGCCACCGGCTGAAGAAAATTTAGCGGAGCGAATACTTCGGTCACAGTTACGCTAGTGGATACAGATCCTCGCGGGGGCGCTAAACAGCTGGCATTGACCGGGCGGGCGTCGATGCCCGCAGCAAGATTCGGCGGGTTATTTCCAGGCGGTGTGGTATTAGCAGAACCGCCACTATTCGAAGAACCGCCCCCGCAAGCAACGAGCACGCTGCTTACGCACAGCAGAAAGAATAGTTTCTGCGACATCCTGTCCCACCTCCGTCGGCTGCGCAGTGCAATCGAATCCGCGCGACATCACGATGCTAGTCGATATTGCAGCATCCAGTCGAACGTCGCGATACAGCGACGCTCGACGCGGCCTTGACGCCAGCGTACATCAGGTCAGAATGCCTATTTAATGAACACTAGCAATAAACTTCGCCGCCGTTCATTAATGCTCGGCGGCCTGAGCACCCTCGCCGCCTGTGCGCCACAGGGAAATCCAGAAGCCGGCAGCGACAGTTCCGAGCGCCATAGCTGGCGCATGGTCACTTCCTGGCCACCAAATTTTCCTGGCTTTGGCTCGTCCGCAAATCGACTGGCTGAGACCATTGCAACGCTGTCCGACGGCCGCCTTGAAATAGAGGTTTTCGCGGCCGGCGAATTATTGCCGGCATTTGAAGTGTTCGACTCAGTTGCGCGCGGACAAATGCAAATGGGCCATAGTTCACCGACCTATTGGCGCGGCGTCTTACCGGCCGCACAAATATTCAGCAGCGTGCCTTTCGGCATGCTTGCTTACGAGCATAAAACATGGATGTATCACGGTGGCGGCCTGGAACTGTGGCGCGAAGTTTATGGCTCACAAGGCATCGTACCCTTCATGGCCGGCAATACCGGCGCGCAAATGGGCGGCTGGTTCAATCGGGAAATAAACTCCGTTGACGACATCCAGGGCCTGAAAATGCGCATCTCCGGGCTTGGCGGCGAGGTATTTCAAAGAGCTGGCGGCGTGCCGGTCTCATTGCCCGGTGCAGACCTGTTTACGAGCCTCGCAACCGGCAATATAGACGCGACAGAATGGAACGGACCGTTCAACGACATGGCTTTCGGTCTGCACGAAGTAGCGGAATATTACTATTACCCAGGCTGGCACGAACCCTCCGGTAATTTGGAGTGCCTCATTTCAAGCGATGCCTGGGCAGAACTGTCGCCTCATTTACAAAGCATCGTGACAGCCGCATGCATGAGCGAATCCGAATTCGTAACAACCGAGTTCGCAGCGCGCAATCAACGGGCACTTGTCACGTTGCTGGACGAGCACGAGACGAAACTGCGCCGCTTTCCTGCATCAGTCCTGGAAGAACTGCAAGTTCAAACGACGGCCGTCATGAGCGAACTCTCAGCCAATGATCCCGTCTTGAACCGCGTCTATACAGCCTATAGTCAATATGCGACAGCCATCGGCGGCTGGCTCGATATTTCAGAAGGATTCTTCCGTGGCGCCTAGATATTTCCATCGCCGCGCTAGGGCCGGCAGGCTGTCAAGTTCTATGACGCTATTCGCCGCGTTGCTGGCGTTCTTGGTCGGCGGATGCACGATCAATCCAGTCACCGGCGATCGCGAACTTTCACTGATTTCGGCAGCTGACGAACTCGCAATAGGCTCAGCGCAATACGCGCCGTCGCGACAAATGCAAGGCGGCGACTACGTGCTCGACGCCAATCTGACGGCCTACGTTCGGGGCGTCGGGCAGCGACTCGCGGCCGTCAGTGACCGCGACCTACCCTATGAATTCTCAGTGCTCAACAGCTCCGTACCAAATGCCTGGGCGCTGCCTGGCGGTAAGATCGCGGTCAATCGCGGCCTGCTTCTCGAACTCGGCTCGGAAGCAGAACTCGCTGCTGTGCTGGGTCATGAAATCGTGCATGCGGCAGCACGCCATGGGGCGTTGGCAATGCAGCGCGGCTTGTTGTTGCAGGGCGCATTGCTCGCCACAGCCATTGCCGCAGATCGCGGCAACTACTCGAGCCTGGCCGTAGGCGCTGCCAGCGTCGGCGCTCAACTCATTAACCAGCGCAACAGCCGCGGCGCGGAGTTGGAGTCAGACGAATACGGCATGTTGTACATGTCGCGGGCAGGTTATGACCCGGGCGCCGCGATCGCTTTGCAAGAGACCTTCGTACGGCTGTCTGAGCAGCGCAGCAATTCCGGTTGGCTGGCCGGCCTATTCGCAAGCCATCCTCCGTCATTGGAACGAGTTGCTCGCAACCGCGAAACAGCAGCGGCACTTCCCGCCGGCGGTGAATTGGGCGAAGCACGTTACACCGCCGCCATTGCAGGCATCAAAACCACGGCACCGGCGTACAAAGCGTTCGATGATGCGCGTGCCGCTCTGGCCGAAGATCGCACAGCCGTTGCCCGCTCATTGGCATCGCAAGCATTGGATGCTGTTCCGGCAGAAGCCAATTTTCACGCTTTGTTCGGCGACATCGAGTTCAGCCAAGGCCGCTATGAAGCGGCCGCAGATCGCTACCGCGCCGCCGTCTCTCGCAACTCAAATTACTTCTATTTCCCGTTGCGACTTGGAATCACTTTGCAACAGCTAGGTGATCTGACCGGCGCAAAAGATCAACTCGAGGCCAGTCTCGAGTTGTTGCCGACTGCAGACGCACACTACGGATTAGGAAGAATAGAGGAACGCCGGGGCGATATGACGGCTGCCATTGCTCACTACCGACAAGCCGCCAGTGCCTCGAGCCCTTCGGGATTACTGGCACAGGATGCGGTTGTCAGAATCGATTTGCCGCAGAATCCAGCAGCGTACCTGCAGATGCGCAGCGGACTCGATAACAACGGCCAACTGCAGTTCGAACTTGCCAATCCGACTCGCCTGGACGTCGCAGACATTGGCGTGACGGTACGCTACATCGATACAAGCGGCCAGACTCAAACTGTTCGCCGTACCATAACCGGCACGCTGGCAGCCAATAGCCGCCAGCAGTATCAAACAGGCGTGGTCCCGGCCACGGGCGAACAAGCCTATGAGATTCTGCTAGAAAGCGCGCGAGTCATCCCTGCGGACTAACCAGCCAAGTCGATTCAGTCATACCTCGAAATCGGTATTTGCGCGATTCCCAGCCAACGCTGGAGTGGCATCCAACTGAGTTGGCGTAGCAATCTCGAACTCGTTTGAGAGCTTCACGAGCACTCTGCGCAGCCACACATAACCGACAATCCCGAATATCACATGCGACACGGCATTTGCGGCAAACACACCCATCACGCCAATGTACCGAGAAAACAAGAAAGCCAGCGGCAGATACACCAGAAAGAGCTTCATGAACGTCAATAAGGTCGCAGGCAGCGGCCTACCTAGTGCATTGAACGCTGCAACAGCGTTGAGCATAACTGCGAAACCGCCAATCGTTACAGGAACAATCAGCAAATATGCGCTTGCCGTTTCGATCACCTCAGGCTCTTGACTGAAAGCGGCTCCCAGCTCACGTCCCGTAAACCAGAACAGCAACGCACAGGCAAAGCCATAGACAATGCAAAACCTGTCAGAAATGCTTCCAAATTCCTGGATTCTGTCGATGCGGCCCGCGCCATAGTTCTGGCCAGAGAATGGCCCCATCGACGCGGTCACGGAAAACACAACGACCATCATCAACGCCTCGATACGCGTTGCGACACCAAAACCCGCCACTGCCGTTGCACCAAAACTCGAAACCAAAGCCGTAACGAACCAAATACTCAGCGGCGTCAATAAATTTGACACGACGGCGGGTATTCCAACATGCAGCAAACGCCGCCACGACTCGATCATATTTGCCGGCAAAAGAAACCGGGCACGCACTAGGTTCTCACGAGCATACAAAATATAAACGGAAGCGACTACGGTCAAACCATTCGCAATGACCGTTGCGATCGCTGCACCACGCAACTCGAGCGCCGGGAACCCAGCCCAACCGAAAATCAATATCGGATCAAGGACGATATTCAACAATGCCGACATCGCCAAAATCAGAGCAGCCCTGCGAGCATCACCGACTGCGCGAATCGCAAAATTCCCAACCATCGGCAATATCAGCAAAAAGCCGCCGAAATAAAATACTTCCATGTACTCACGGATCATCGGCAAGGTTCGTTCATCAGCACCTAGCGACCGAAACACAATGTCAATGGTGCTCAAACCAACCAGCATGACGATGAGCCCAAGCAAAGCACCCAAAACCAGCGCATGCGTCGTGAGTTGTTGCACTTGCTCGCGTTTTCCAGACCCCAGCAGTCGCGAAAGAATTGACGAAGCGCCAATACCGACGCCCAGGCCAATCGCAAGAAGTGTTGAGGACACG
>JAHEEO010000211.1 GCA_024640665.1 Rhodospirillales bacterium
CTGCTGGCGAGCACAGCAACCAAAGTTGCAGTGATGAGTCCAAACAGAGAGATTATAAGCGTCTGCTTTGCGCCAATTCGGTCATCCAAATATCCCATTGCCAAAGAACCGATGCCGGCCGCCAAATTGATCACTATGCCGAAAACGAGAACGCGCTGAAGCGTAAAGCCGAAGGTCTCCGCTGCGTAGATTCCACCGAAAGCAAAGATTGTGACCAGTGCGTCATTGTAGATAAGACGAGCGATCAGAAAGCGCACAATCTGCCGGTACTTTCTAACCGATGTGAAAGTATTCCTGAGCTGCGCTAAGGACTGACTGACTACCTCGCTGGACTTAACTACTTTCGATCTATCTTCGCGCACCCAAAGAAACATTGGCAAACTGAATACCAAGAACCAAGCGGCAACCAACAAATTGGTCGCCCGAATGTTTTGCCCATTTTCGGTCGATAATCCAAACCATGGCTCCGCCGGCAGCACGAACATCACTAGCGCAACCGCAAGCGCGAGCAACCCACCGAGATACCCGACACCCCAACCCACGCCGGAAATCGTGCCTATTCGCCCTGATGGTGCGATGTCCGGAAGAAAAGCATTGTAAAAAACGGTGGCAAATTCGAATGCAATATTTGCAATAACAACAATTACCAGCGCGGCCACAACCTCACCTGGCTCCACAAAATACAAAACCGCAGTTGCGACAATACAAACTAGAGTAGCGATTACAACGAATGCTTTTCTGTATCCACCACGATCAGCAAAAGCACCCAACACAGGCGACATCAGCGCAACGACAACAGCGGTTATGGTGACTGCGCGGCTCCATAATGCCGTGCCCGTAATCGGATCCGCAGCGATCACTTGCGTGAAAAAAGTTGCGTAGACAAAAGTTATGACGAGCGTCGTGAACGGAGAATTTGCGAAATCGAATAGCGCCCAGGAAACTATCGCTCGCTTGTCGCGAAAGCCTTTGTTGCTCATACGTTCACTCAGGCGCTCGCTGGAATTACCAAAGCAGGCTTGTCGCCGAATAATCGGCACCACCGCTGCTGCACTTCTGGATTCACCACACGAGCCGGAAATTGCCCTTGAAGCGCTTGTATTACAACCTCCGTCGCCCACGGAATCGCAGCGTTCAGCGTACCGCCCTGGTTGGCCGCCACCATGTGCGGACTCAATACCAGTTTGTCACCAAGCTCATCTATTCGACTGTCCATAGGTAAGGGTTCAACCGGAAACACGTCGAGCGCAGCCTGCGCCAGCCGGCCATTCTTCAGCGTCGTCAGCAATGCATCGAAATCAACCAGCGCACCCCTGGCCGTGTTGATCAGCATCGCGGAGCGCTTCATTTTCTGGAGTTCGTGACTGCCGATCAGGCCTCGTGTCTCAGCGTTGAGATCGCAGTGCAATGAGACAACGTCGGCCTGACTTAGCAATTCTGCAAGACCCATGGATTCAGCTCCCGCACGAAGGAACTTTTCCCTGGACACATAAGGGTCGTTGGCAATCACTCTGACGCCCCATGGTTTTAGCAGCTCTGCGAACCGCGAACCAACGCGACCGAGACCAATAATTCCGACTGTGATGCCTTTATAACCATCCTGCCGAGCACCTAAATACACGCCCTGCAGCTGCGCTGTCCGCCACCCGCCAGCCTTGACCTGCCGGTCGCGTTCACGCACGCGCTTTAACGCCGCCAGCATTATGGCCATGGTGCCTTCGGCAACGCCTCCCCAGTTCGCTTCTGTTGGACAATGCGTCACGGCAATTCCACGCTGTGTTGCGACGTCCAGATCAACGTCATCGAATCCGATGGTGTATTTCGAAATGAGACGCAGCCTCGGAAACTGCGCTAGAAACTCTGCATCCATGATGCCGCCGCGAAATGTCGCTCCCAGCAGCACGTCTGCGTCGCAAGCGATAGCTGATGGCACAGCACCGGGCAAATCCAGGCTCTCGACAATGACCTCGCAGCCTGCTGCCCGCATTCTGTCGTGTGTTGCACCCGACTCATCCACGGGCCGGTAAATGACGACGCGTGGCTGTCGCAAAGCTAGCGCCCGGCCTCCGTCAATGATTGATACAAGCCGGTCAGAAACCTGTCAGGAGAGCCCCAACGCTCGTCCAGGTCTGCTGTCGGCGCAGCTGCTGCGACTTGCTCCAAAGACATTCCCTGCTCAATAAGCGATGTGACGCGCTGGGTCACTTCGGCAATCATGCTGCGAAACTCGCGGACATCGGCAACAGAAGAAACCTCACCATGACCCGGGATAATTTGTGTATTGGGCCCGGCCATGTCCAAGATCAACTGTAAAGCGTCGAGCGTTCCCTGAGCCGTTCCGCCATTACCTGCATCAATCACTGGATAACCCGTTGTTCTAAACACGTCGCCAACATGCATGACATCGACATCTTCGATGTAAATAAAACTATCGCCGTCCGTATGCGCCGCAGGAACCTTAAATACACGCACTTCCTGGCCGCCAAAATACAGCTTGGTTTCATCGGCAAACGTCACAGCCGGCAGTGCATACATTGCCGCCGGATCGCCGCCGTTAAGCCCTTTCGACATGCGCGCCCGCACGTTGTCATGGGCCATCACCGGCACACCCATTCCACGCAAGTTTTCGTTGCCCCCCGTATGATCGGGATGCACATGCGTATTGATGACGAGACGGATGTCAGCATCGGAAAGGGATTTGACCGTAGCGACTATTCTCTCGGTCAGCGGTGCAAATTGCGTATCGATCAACAAAACAGCGTCGGCATTTATGACAACACCGATATTGCCGCCGCGTCCGGCGAGATAGTAAACATTTCCAGCTACTTGATGTGCAGTAACTTCAACATCCGAAAAATCGTTAGCTTGCTGAGAAAAAGCAGAACCCGCAGCAAGTACCAAAGCGCAAGCAAACGCCGATTGAATAGTAGATCTCATTGTGTTCTCTCCTCAGCACCAGCACCGTCGCGTCCGAATTCGCGTTCGTACTTTTCAATTAATCCGCGCGCTTCGTTAATCAGCGGACGGCCGTCTATCCCTTTTCTCGCAACGACGTTGATCCACTGCTCGGCAACCGCCTCCGCAGTTTTTTCTCTCAGTCGTTCCACTTCTGTCGGCGGCAAAAAAATAAATTCGCCGGAATTCAATGCTGCTTCGCGGCCAGGTTTTTCTGCGTCCATCCAGACACGTCCGATCCACTGCGCAATATTGCGGCCCGAGTTTGCGTCAATGACAGCGCGCAAGTCGGCAGGCATCGCCTCATAGGTACCGCGATTCATTGCAATAATAAGTACTTGACCATTAAACCTCTCAGACCTTGGGTCGTCCAAGAAAATGTTGTAATCGACCAGGTCGTGCACTTGCAGCCCATAGGAAGCCTCGAACGGTATGAGCGTTGCGTCCACAATACCCTTAGAAAGCATTTCGGGAACTTTCTGCAGCGGTGAACCGACCGGTATCGCGCCCCACCGTTCGATCATCCAGCCCGCAATTCGCGTCGGGATTCGAATTTTGAGCCCTTGAAGATCGTCAACGGTGCGCACCGGCACAGTCGAGTGAATAACTTGTCCCGCGTGCACGAACAACGAAACGACATGGTACTGCGCGAATTCTTCTGGATGCCGCTCGACGAACTCAGCGATGGCGTAGTTGCTGACAATTGGGTTGGCATTCAAGAACGGCAACTCAAAAACTTCAATGCGCGGAAATCGGCCAGGTGTGTAGCCCGGCAGTGTCCAAACTACGTCGACGACGCCCTCTCGAACCTGATCGATCAACATCGGCGGCTGGCCGCCGAGATGCATCGAAGGATAAATCTCAAACTTGATTCGACCGCCGGATTCGCGCTCGATTTTTTCGGCCCACGGCACCATCATGGCATGGTGAGCAATGGCCACCGGCGGCAGCAAATGATGAATCTTCAGAGTGAATTCCGGCTGCGCGCTCGCTGACACCGGCATCACACCGACCAAACACGCAAGCACTGCAGTTACGGAAATTTTGCGCATTGGCCGATGATATCACTGAGCCGAGCTTCGGACGGCCAACTTGGCAGATACCCATATATCGGCAGCCATTGCGAAGCCCACGCAACATCTGTGATCATAGACGAATTAATAACCGCCACCCGACGGATTCAATAATATGCCTTTCATCCTAGCCTCTGAGAAAGCTCGTTTGAGCTTATTATTCAGCGCCTTAGGTGCGTCGGCGGTGCTTAATGCCCAGCCGAGCCCCGCAGCGCTTGAAGAAATTATCGTCACAGCTACGCGCATTGAGCAATCGCTAAACAGTGTTGCGGCCGCAATTAGCGTCGTCGGCCAAGACGACATTCAATTGGCACGGCAGCAGTTGGCGCTGGACGAATCACTGAGCCGCGTGCCTGGCCTGTTCCTGCAAAACCGCTATAACTTTGCTCAGGATCTGCGTGTCGCTATTCGCGGCTTCGGTGCCAGAGCCAATTTTGGTATTCGCGGCGTCAAGATTCTGGTCGACGGCATTCCAGAAACCTTGCCGGATGGCCAAGGCTCGGTAGACGGCATTGATATAGGCTCGACTGGACGAATCGAAGTCCTGCGCGGACCAAGTTCCTCGTTATATGGAAATGCGTCTGGCGGCGTCATCAGCGTCACGTCGGAGACACCGCCACAAGACCACGAATCGCAGGTGCGCGTCTCCGCAGGCGAGTATGGCTTCCGCAAATTGCAGGCTAAATTTGGCGGTACGGCATCGCGGATGGGCTATATGGTCAGCGTTTCCGATTCCGAACTGGACGGCTACCGAGCACAGAGTCGTGCCGAGAACACGCAGCTTTCGACGCGCCTGAATTTCGACCTGGGCGACGAGCGCCAACTGATGACGGTGTTCAACTATACCGATCAACCTGTATCTGACGATCCAGGCGGCATCAACGCGGCGCAAGCGGCGGCCGACCCGCGCTCTGCGCGCGACGTCAACGTCAATTTTGACGGCGGCGAGACGCTCGAGCAGACGCGGCTGGGACTCGTCTACCGCATGCCATTGGGCAGCCGCCATGCTTTAGCGGCACGCAGCTATTACGTCGCGCGCGATTTCACGAATAGCCTGCCTTTCACTGGGGGCGGACAAGTCGATCTGGAACGCAGCTTCATTGGTGGAGGCCTTACTTATACCTATAAAGGTCAGCTGGGTGGACGGGACAACGAGCTAGTCGTGGGTTTTGACCTCGACAGTCAGGATGACGACCGCCTTCGCTTCGATAACAACGCTGGCACTAGAGGCGCGCTGACTTTCGATCAAAACGAATCAGTCGAGAGTCGCGGCATCTATGTGCAAGACCTATTGCAGCTGAGTGACACTGTCGACTTGAGCTTCGGCGTCCGGTTCGACGACGTAAGATTCGACGTCACCGACCGCTTCCTCAGCGATGGCGATGACT
>JAHEEO010000212.1 GCA_024640665.1 Rhodospirillales bacterium
GCGCCAAGTCTAATGTTGCATGAATGCCCAGCCCGCCCGCCATGGGCAGTGGATATACGAGTTGGCTAAATGGTGTCGGTCCTGCGTAGTCGAAATAGTTGCCTTTTGCGAAGTAATACTCTGGTATGGAGCCGGGTGCATCCTGACTTAGCATGGAGGCAACTTCAGCGGCGTGAAGTCCCGCGGAGTTAATTACTTCCTTGGCTACTAACTGATCGCGTTCGCCGTCGAAATCGATGTCGCAGCGAATGCCTTGTTCGGTAGGAACGGTGTCGATCAGGTTGCTTCGTAATGCGACTTGCCCGCCAGCGGATTCGATGTCTGCCTGAAGTGCCAACATGAATGCGTGCGTATCTAATATGCCAGTGGACGGCGAGTGCAGGGCAGCAACGCCGCTCAGATTGGGCTCTCGAAGTTTGAGCGCAGCTTGGTCCAGAAACGCCAAGTCGAGTACCCCGTTGCGGCGAGCCTGCGCAACGATTGAATGCAGGCGTTCCACTTGCTCTGCTGAGACGGCGACAATGAGTTTGCCAATGCGCTCGTGCGCAATGTGCTTTTCCGCGCAGTAGCGATACAGCGCTTCTTTGCCGGTGACGCATAGGCGGGCCTTCAGGCTGTCTGGGGGATAATGAATGCCTGCATGGATAACTTCGGAGTTGCGCGAAGAAGTCTCTTGGCCGATGGCAGCATTCTTTTCAATGACATATACGCTGCGTCCGTGCTCTGACAGGCTGCGTGCAATGGCCAAGCCTACAACACCAGCGCCGATCACTAACGTATTGATTGAATGGGTCATTCGTGTATGGTGCCTTTCGCTGTCTACATTTTACACAGTTGACAACGAGTGGAGGCCCCGATGAACGAACCGCATGATGGCGTTGCAGTTGCCTTGAAACCTATCGCTGAGGCAGAAGCCATCGCGCTGGCGTTGCAATCTAGACGATCCATCAATCTATTTGAGCCCGAGCCGGTTGGCGAGGCCGTGTTGATGGAGGCCATTGAACTCGCCAGTTGGGCACCTAACCATCGCATGACAGAGCCTTGGAAGTTCTATGTCATTGGTAAGCGCACCAAACAATCCATTGCTCAGTGCGCGGCGGATTTTGAGGCGGAAACGAAGGGTGCACGTAGTGGCGAGGCTCGATTGAAACGGTTGCTCGCAATCCCAGCGTATTTTATTGTCACGACCGCAGTCGGTAAGGACGACCTGACCGATCGGGAAGATTACGCGGCAACTTGTTGCGCAGTGCAAAATCTCTCACTGTATCTGTGGCAGCGGGGCGTTGGCGTGAAATGGACGACTGGCGCAATCACGCGCGAACAGCGCTTTTACGATTTGCTGGGTATCGACCCGACCAAGGAAATGATCGTCGGCTTCTTCTGGTACGGGCTGCCCAAGGTGGTACCGGAGCAATCCCGAAAACCAGTCAGCGAAATCGCAGTTCGTTTGCCCTGAAGAACAGCGCTTGCCGTTGCTTCACGGAATTTGAATGCCGCCGCCGGGTCCCGGTGCTGCGCCGCCGCTGCCGGGCACGATTAACGACGATGCCTGCTCACGACGCATTTCTTCGAGCTGCCTCATTGTATCTTGAAGCGCCGCTTCAGCTCGTTCTCCGAACTGAGCAACTGCCGCGCTCAGTGAATCAGCAGGAATCTCAAAGCTCAATGGCAGCGCTCCGCCAGGTGTCATGATTTGCGTTTGACCCAAATAAATTACATCGCGCGAATCATCGGCATCGCCACTGGCCGTGACCGGTGAGAGCCTTTGGATGCTGCCAACGCGCCGGTCTGTGAAAGACTCCTCACGGTAGAGGTCGTTGGTGGCCATGCTTATTTCTTTGCCTGTGAGTCTATCTGCCATCAGTAATTGCCCTTAGAATTTGGTGGATTGATCGGAGTGTAAATATATCCGGATAGGCTAACATGTCTCGTGCCATTGGTCCCGTAGTGCAGGCATGCGAAGTAAGAATCCACTGACATTGCAGTTTCTCATGGAGAAGCGTTTGAGCAGGCGCCGTTTGCTGGAAGCCGGCGGCAGCGCGGCAGCACTTGGCGCTGTTAGTGCTTGCATGGTGGCCAATGAACCGGCTGCAATCCCAGGCTTCCAACCGATACGCGGCAGCAATAGCGATAGTGTCGTGGTGCCGGATAACTATTCATACCATGTGGTCGTCCGGTGGGGCGACGCAATCTTTCCGGGTGCCGAATCGCTGGATCCGGAGACCGTATCTGCCGGCGTATTATTGAATCCTGGCGCAGCCGATAAGCAGGCTCGCCAGTTTGGCGACAATTGCGATGGCATGGGTGTATTTCAGCGCGGCGCCGACCGATTACTGTTGTGCGTCAATCATGAGTTTCCGTCTCCAGCACTTATTTTTCCGGGTTGGGCTGAGGCCGCTCGGGCTCGGCAACTTCGCGAATATGTGAGCGCGAGGCCGGAGGCCGTCCGCGTGATGCAAGCAGGCTTAGGCCTCAGCGTTATCGAGGTTGAGCGGCGCGGTGAGTGGCGATTGGTGCAAGATTCGCCATACAACCGTCGAGTGACAGCCGACACGCCGGTCGCGTTCTCGGGTCCAGCGAGCGAACATCCGTATTTGAATGCCGGCGTGCCAGGAAAGGCGAGCGGCTTTGGAACGCTTGGCAATTGTGCCGCAGGCACGACGCCGTGGGGAACCTACCTCACGGCCGAAGAGAATATCCAAGACTTTTTTGGCAATGGTGACGCTGCGGCGATGAGTCCGGACGTTTTGGCGAGTCATGCCCGTTTCGGCTACCGTCGCCGCAATAGCGCATATTGGTGGGAAACAGCCGACGCCCGATTTGATCTTGGCCAAAATCCTTATGAGCCTTTCCAGTTCGGTTGGATAGTCGAACTTGATCCGTTGGAGCCTGAACGCGCACCCATCAAACGCACGGCGCTGGGCCGGTTTCGACACGAAGGCGCGACTTCTACTTTGGCCGACGATAGCCGAGTCGTCGTCTACATGGGTGACGATCAAGCGTTCGAGTATTTTTACAAGTTTGTGAGTCGGCGCGCGCTGAATGTCGAGTCGCCGGCAGCCAATGCAGATCTGCTCGACGACGGTACGTTGTTTGTGGCTCGACTACATGAAGATGGCAGCGGCGAATGGGTGCCGCTGGTGTGGAGTGATTCGGGGCCATTGTCGCCTGACAGCGGATTTCGCTCTCAGGCTGAAGTATTGATTAATTGCCGCGCCGCGGCCGATATCTTGCAGGCAACGCCGCTCGACCGTCCGGAGGATGTCGCGATTGATCCTGTTTCAAAGCGGGTTTATCTCTCGTGCACGCAAAACCCGTTGCGAGGCGTTGAAGCTAGCGGAACCGGGCGGCAGCGCCAGATCGATACAGGTATCAATGCTGCCAACCCCCGCGCAGGGAACCGGTATGGCCATATTCTTGAATTTGCCGAAGCGGATGGCGACGCTGCGGCGCTGCAATTTCAGTGGGAGCCTTTGGTTATCGCCGGGCAGCCAACCGTGGAGAATCTGCGCGCCTCGGTAACGTTGCCCATGCCCAGCGACGCTGTCTATTTTGGTGGCATTGATGATGTGTCGTTATTGAGCCCGTTCGCCAATCCGGACAATCTAACCTTCGATGACAGAGGAAATCTCTGGATCGTCACTGACGGACCCCAGCCGACGGGCGTCAACAATGGTTGCTTCGTCTGCCCCACGAGCGGCCCGTGGCGCGGCGCAGTCAAGCAGTTTATGTCTGGCCCGGTAGGCGCAGAAATTTGCGGGTGCGAGATTACGCCAGATCAACGCACACTGTTTCTTACTGTGCAACATCCTGGCAGCGGCGGTTCCGCAAACTCGCCAATCAGCCGCTGGCCGGACGGCGAAAGGAGTGCTCCAAGGTCTAGTATGTTGGCCATTGAGCCGATTCAGGCGGGGGTCAAGATTGGCGACGTGTGACGGCCGCAAAAGAGCGTGCTATTGGATGCGCTGCAGTATGTGGTTGATCACTGTGGAGGCAGTGCCGCCAATATTTTGTGTCAATGCGAATTCCGCATTGCGAATTTGGTTGGGTCCGGCATTGCCTGTGAGTTGCAGGTACGCTTCGACAAGCTGATAAACACCTGTTGCGCCCACTGGGTGTCCTCTTGCTTTTAATCCGCCCATTGTAGATATCGGTACATCGCCATCACGTTCTGTGCGGCCATCTCGTGCAAGCGTCCAAGCTTGGCCAGGCTTGGCGAATCCGCTGGCTTCTAGGCACAGCGCTGTCATGACGGTATAGGCATCGTGGAGCTCGAGGACGTCTATTTGGCTGCGTTCAATCTTGGCTTGTTTAAGGGCGCGCTCGTTGGCTTCTCGCACAGCTACAAGATCGAGTGGGTCGTTTCTGCGGGCGAGCGCGACCGGCATAGTTGCGATGCTGGAGGCTGCGACCTTCACGAGGCCGCGATTGTCAGCCCCTAAAGAATCGACGACCGCTTTGTTGGCCAGAACAACAGCAGCAGCGCCATCGCAAATGGGAGAAATGTCATACAGCCGCAGCGGTGCCGCCACGATACGCGATGCGCAATAGTCTTCCGGTGTAATTTCTTTGTGAAATAGAGCATTTGGATTTGATAGTGCATTGCGATGCGCTGTGATTGAAAAGCCGGCGACGCTGTCTGCGGCGAGCCCGTATTTCTCGAGATATAAACGCATCAGCGTTGCATTCAACGATACAAATGTCTCGTTGCGGCTGCTTTCTAGATCGAAATCAGCGGCTGAAGCGAGGGCCTTCGTCGCTGCAACTTTATCGACGTGGGTTAATTGCTCAGCGCCGCAGACTACGACGGCATCATGCGTGCCGCTTGCAATGGCCATTTGGCCCAGCCGCATCGCGGCACTTCCAGACGCGCATGCGGCTTCGGTTGATAGCGCTTCAATTGCGGTCAGCCGTGATTTTTCGGCGATGACGGCCCCTAATTGAGTCCGCTTTGACAGGATGCCCGAAGTCATGTTGCCGACGTAGAGGGCGCCGATGTCCAAAGGGTCTATCCCGGCATCATCGAGCGATCGGTCAATCGCCGAAGCCGCCATTTTGTCGACTGGGTTATCGAAGCCTCGCCCTACCGGGATCTGGCCTGCACCAACTACAAATACATCTTGCACAAAAACTCCGTGAGCGGCATCTGCGCATGTGCGCAGATTATGAGGCGCGCAAATGGTAACCAACATCGTTTGTAAGATGAACCCATTGGCCAGGCTTTTTTGAGATTTGCGAATTTAGGCCTGACCGGCTAGCGTGTTCCCACTTCTGCCGGGATTTCGGGATGAGCTATACCCAAAAGATAGTTGTCGCCATGGTCGCAGGTGTCCTGCTGGGCATCGCGTTGCACGCCTTTGATCCAACAAATCCTCTATTTCAATTCCTGGTAACCGGTATCTTTGAC
>JAHEEO010000213.1 GCA_024640665.1 Rhodospirillales bacterium
ATCTGCCTCCGCGTTCGCCGCCGCCAAACTGCATGACCCGGTTCACGCCGATCGACCAGCCCGGAAACGGCTCAATAGATAAGTGCATGCCGGCCAACCGCGGATTGCCGGTTGTGAATCCGTTATTGAATCGAATTCGGGATGACTCGCTCATCTCTGCAACAAACATTTCGTAGCGCAGGTTAAATCGAGTCAAAGGCGTGTAATTCGACACTGTGAGCGACGGCATCGTTTGCGCCTGCGTGCTGATCAGCATGCTGCTCTCAGACAGCGGCGAAAACCAGTGATCCCGGTAGCCGAAATCAAGCTGCAGGTACTCAAAGCCGGCGCTGAGCATCGTTCCGGCGGCAAACGACTCATCCTCGAAGGCGATACCCCCGACCGATATCAGCAGATGGTCGCCGGGTTGCCAATAACCGCTGGCCGATAATTCATATGCGCTGTCGCTGGGTGCGCCATGGCGGTTTGGCAGCGCAGTGCGGGGGCCGGAGCTGGCGCCGATGGCTGCACTGGCGTGGCTCAAGCCGGCATCGCGCATAAAGCCGTTCAAGTATCTGCGTACTTGCGCACACAATGCGGCATCATGTTCGCAGGCGGCTGGCAGCGCATCCAGTACCGTGGCGGCGGCGATCGGCCTGGTCAGGATGGGTTGATCGGCATAAATGAGCACCCGTTCAACGAGGCGCTCGATTTCTGGGGACAGCTTCAGCGGCAAGTATGGGCTGACGCCTCTGGCCGCCACGTTGCTGCAAGCCAGTGCTGCGCCGAGCGCCGCGAGGGGGAGCAATTTCATGCGCGTATTCTACTCTGTCTTCTTCGCTATAATACTTCGCTGCCTGCGGTGTGAACGGCGAGAGTGGCGGAATTGGTAGACGCGCTGGATTTAGGTTCCAGTGGGGTAACCCGTGGGAGTTCGAGTCTCCCCTTTCGCACCATACGCGCTAGGCAGCACAATTCATCACCGAACAATTGGGAACTCGACACGTGGCAGAAGCGACGAATTTACAAATAAGCGTTGATCCGGCTAAGGGCCTCGAACGGCGGATGACCGTGCGTGTACCTGCCGAGATGATCGAGCAGCAGATCACCTCTCGACTGGCGCGGGTGGGCCGCACGGCGAAACTGAAGGGGTTTCGGCCGGGTAAGGTACCCGCCAAAGTGGTCCGCCAGCGTTTTGGCGCGGAAGTGCGCCAAGAAGTGCTCTCAGAGGTCATCCGGACAAGTTATTCACAGGCCATTAATGAGCAAAGTCTGCGCCCGGCCGGCGGTCCAGCGATTGAGATGCTGCCGGAAGACGATAAGCATTTTGGCTATCAGGCTGTGTTCGAGGTCTATCCTGAAATACAGCTTGCCGAGCTTGCGGGGCTGTCCATCGAGACGCCAGCGGTCGATATTGTCGAGGCCGACATCGACGACATGATCGAGAAACTGCGGTTGCAGCGTGCTGAATGGAAAACTGCTGACAAGAAGGCGGCAGAGGGTGACCGGATCGTCATCGATTTTAGCGGTCGAATCGGCGACGAGCCGTTCGACGGTGGTGAAGGCAAGGAGGTCGAGTTAGTCATTGGTGACGGGCAAGTCATTGAAGACTTTGAGAAAGCGCTGAAGGGCTTGTCTGCAGGCGACACGAAAAGCGCGAAGGTCAAGTTTCCAAAGGATTATCCCAGCGAGAACTTGGCGGGCCAGAAAACGGTTTTCGATATCACGGTGCATCGAGTCGAGGAGCGGGTATTGCCTGAGGTCGACGCGGAGTTCATGGAGGCTTTCGGTGTAACCGAAGGCGGGTTGGATGCGTTGCGCACCGAGGTTCGCGGCAACATGGAACGTGAACTCAGCGAGCGACTTCGTGCCGAAACTAAGACGCGTACCCTCGACGCGCTGCTCGCAGCGAATACCATAGACGTCCCCGCGGCCTTGGTCCGTGAGGAAATAGGTAGTTTGCAGAGCGCGGCCATGCAGAGAATGGGTATCAGCGACCCGCAGCAGGCGCCGGACCCAGCGCAGTTTGAAGCGCTGGCGAAACGTCGTGTAGCGCTAGGGCTCATTGTCGAACGGTTAATTGCTGATAACGACATTGTGCTCGATCGAGACCGCGTTGACGTTAGAATTCAAGAACTTGTAGAGCCGTATGACAAACCCGAAGAGGCTGCGCAGGTCTATCGAACAAATCGCGATTTAATGGCGCAGGTTGAGTCGGCAGTGCTCGAAGACCAGGTGGTCGACTATGTGCTCGAACAATCGACGCAGAAGCCAAAGAAACTCGGCTTCCAGGACTTTATGAATGCTCGTTAGGTCACAAGGCCTGCGCAACACCGTTTTAGGAGTTTAAGAGTGACAACGACAGCGCTGAATTTGATCCCGATGGTGGTAGAGCAAACCGCCCGCGGTGAACGGTCTTATGACATCTATTCGCGACTGCTGAAAGACCGGGTGGTGTTTATCGTCGGTGGCATCGAAGACCAGGTTGCAAATCTCGTGGTCGCTCAATTGCTGTTTCTCGAGTCTGAGAATCCGGATAAAGATATTCATTTGTACATAAACTCCCCGGGTGGTGTCGTGACTGCTGGAATGGCAATTTACGACACGATGCAGTTCATTAAACCCGATGTCAGCACCATCTGCGTGGGCCAGGCGGCCAGCATGGGGTCGCTGTTATTGGCTGGCGGAGCCAAAGGCAAGCGTTTCTGCCTGCCACACTCGCGCATCATGATCCATCAGCCCAGCGGCGGTTTTCAGGGCCAGGCTTCAGATATCGATATCCACGCTCGCGAAGTTCTGAAATTGCGCGCGCAGTTGAATCAGATTCTGGCCACGCATACTGGTCAACCCATTGAACAGATTGAGAAAGACAGCGATCGTGACTTCTTTATGGGTGCGGAGGATGCCGTGGAATACGGGGTTGTCGACGCTATGCTGAGCGAGCGCAAATTTCCCAAATCTTGATCCAACACCTTTAGTTTGACGATCTCTATGACGACAAACTCAGATGTGGGAGTTCGTGCTTTGCAGACATTTTTTACAAATGCTATAAGGCCCAGCATGGGTTACTGCACAAGATTCTTAAGGACGCCTGAATGAGCGACGATTCACGCGGCAAGTCAGATGATGGCAAGCTACTTTATTGTTCTTTCTGCGGAAAGAGCCAGCACGAAGTCCGTAAGCTTATTGCGGGCCCATCCGTGTTTATTTGCGACGAATGCGTCGAGCTTTGTAATGACATCATTCGCGAAGAGCTTGATGACAAGGCTGAGCACGGCCGCGAAAGCCTGCCGAAGCCGCACGACATCAACGCCGTGCTGGATGAGTACGTCATCGGTCAGAGTATTGCTAAGAAGGTACTTTCCGTCGCCGTCTACAATCACTACAAGCGCCTGGAGACGCGTGCGCGTGACAAGGGCAAGCAAGAGATAGAGCTCGCTAAGAGCAATATTCTGCTCATTGGGCCGACGGGTTGCGGCAAGACACTGCTTGCCGAGACTTTGGCAAGACTGCTCAATGTGCCTTTTACCATCGCGGATGCAACAACGCTCACTGAAGCAGGCTACGTCGGTGAGGATGTCGAGAACATCATCCAAAAACTGTTGCAGAAGTGCGA
The DNA here is from genome assembly GCA_024640665.1 of Rhodospirillales bacterium. GTDB lineage: Bacteria > Pseudomonadota > Gammaproteobacteria > Steroidobacterales > Rariloculaceae > JAHEEO01. Next base: position 3,596 of record JAHEEO010000213.1, read on the forward strand.
ATACGATGTCGAGAAAGCGCAGACCGGTATTGTGTATATCGATGAAATCGACAAGATTTCGCGCAAGTCCGATAATCCTTCCATTACTCGCGACGTTTCCGGTGAGGGTGTTCAGCAGGCCCTGTTAAAGCTGATCGAGGGCACTGTTGCCTCTGTGCCCCCGCAAGGCGGCCGTAAGCATCCGCAACAAGAGTTCCTGCAGGTTGATACATCCAACATTCTGTTTATCTGCGGTGGCGCATTCGCGGGACTCGATAAAATCATCTTGAATCGGTCCGCCAAGAGCGGAATTGGATTTGTCGCGGAAGTTCAAAGCCCGGATAACGACGAAAACCTGGGCAAGCTGCTGCATGAAGTCGAGCCTGAAGATTTGATCAAATTCGGTCTAATTCCCGAATTTGTCGGCCGCTTGCCGGTCGTCGCCACGCTTGAGGAGCTTGACGAAGACGCCTTGGTGAAAATTCTGCTCGAGCCGAAGAACGCGCTCACAAAGCAGTACCAGAAGCTTTTCGAAATGGAAGGTGCCGAACTCGAATTTCGCGAAGATGCGCTGCGTGCCATCGCCCGCAGGGCCATGGAGCGCAAGACTGGCGCTCGCGGACTCCGAACCGTCCTGGAAAATGTACTCCTCGACACGATGTATGACTTGCCGTCACTGCAGAATGCCACCAAAGTAGTGGTTGACGACGCTGTCGTGCTGGGCGAGACAAAGCCCTATATCATCTACGAAACGGAAGAAAAAGCCGCTGTCGGCGATTAGCGTCGCCTTTTGTGACGCATTTCCCTTGAAGTCGGACCGCATTGGCCCGACATAATACGGAAGCGGTGGCTGGAGAGCCGCCGATATCACGTTTCGACATATCCAGGGAACATTGATGGAACCAACTAACTTCGATTCGACTGAGCCTGTGCGGCTGCCCATATTGCCATTGCGCGATGTGGTTGTTTATCCACACATGGTGATTCCCTTGTTCGTCGGGCGCGATAAGTCTGTCGTTGCACTCGATCAGGCCATGCAGTCGAACAAAGAAATCTTGTTGGTTGCTCAAACCAAAGCAGATGTCGATGAGCCACAGCAGGAAGATCTATACACAATTGGCACGGTAGCCACAATTCTGCAATTGCTGAAGTTGCCCGACGGTACCGTGAAGGTGTTGGTTGAAGGCAGCCGCCGAGCCCGCATCCGCGATTTTCAAGTTGGCGATTGTTTCACGTGTGAGACGGTCGAATTCGAAGAAACCGACAATGAGGACGATCGCGAGATGGATGTTCTATCGCGATCTGTCGTCACGCATTTTGAGCAGTACGTAAAGCTCAACAAGAAGATCCCGCCGGAAATCCTCACTTCTTTGTCGGGGATCGACTCGCCGAGCCGGCTGGCCGATACGGTGGCTGCGCAAATGGCGCTGAAGCTCGACGAGAAGCAAAAAATACTCGAGGTCGCAGAGGTGCGTAAGCGCTTGGAGCACGTGCTCGGCTTGATCGACGGCGAGATAGACATGCTGCGAATCGAAAAACGGATTCGCGGCCGCGTTAAGCAGCAGATGGAAAAGAGCCAGCGCGAGTACTACTTGAATGAGCAGATGAAGGCCATTCAAAAAGAACTTGGCGATATGGATGAAGCGCCAAACGAGTTGGCCGAGCTGGAGCAGCGCATTGCCTCTGCAGGCATGTCGAAAGAGGCTAATGAAAAAGCAACGGCCGAGCTGAATAAACTCAAGATGATGTCGCCGATGTCGGCGGAAGCGACCGTTGTTCGCAACTATATTGACT
>JAHEEO010000023.1 GCA_024640665.1 Rhodospirillales bacterium
TATCTCAGCGCCCTGCGCGATTGTCGGCGCGAGGCTGAGCGATGCCTTTTTGACGGCTATGCTCTCTTCTATGTGTTTCGTTACCAGATGTTGCATGACTGATTTAGGTCTTTGATGGTTTGCGAACGACTCTGCCTGCAGTTGGCTTGCGCTTCAAGCCCCGTCAAAAGCGCTTCGAATCCAGCGTATTACCGGTTGTGCTTCCTGTGAGCCGCTAATCGCTATTACATCGAGTCGCATAGACAGCTCGGCATATTGCGGTTGCATCATTAAGAAGTGGCGCGCTGCCTTTAGAATTTTCGCCTGTTTATGTGCTCCCACCGTCGCTGCGGCCGAGCCAAAGCCGCCACTAGCGCGATAGCGCACTTCGACAAAGACAAGTTCCTTATGATGAAGTGCGATAAGGTCGATTTCGCCAAGCCTGCATTGGTAATTCTGCGTCAAAATACTGAGGCCGCGGGCAGTTAGAAAACGGCCCGCAATGTTTTCCCAATGCGTACCGACATCCCGCGAACGATGCTTCACTGTATGGGGCGTAACCCTAATTCTTGCAGGGTGACGGCTTGCGATTCTGTGCGTTGAGCATCGCCAGGCCCGGGCGCTTGCTCTTCGTCAGTGTCATTGAATCTCTGCTGGAAATTGTCTATCTGAAAGTCGTTGATATATTCGGTTTCGCTTGCTGAGTTGCCGATGGTTGGCAGAAGCTCGGGAACGCCCGCACGAAACTGTGCAAATGGCAGCGTCCGGCGTATTCGCCCTTGTGTATCCATGCTAAGCAATCCGGTTACACCGTCTATCGACGTGAAAAACGGGTCGCGAAAAACCGCGCCGACGATGGAATAGGCATCGATACCCATGCCAAAAAATCTTGGGTCGCGCTGCGGCCAATAATCGGCAATGGTTCGCCTTATTGGCAAATTTCCTTCGTTGGGCGCGAGCAGCCATGGCAAGTCGGGGAAGATGATGTCGTTTAGATCGCGACCTCCGCCGATGTTGTTGGGGTCGTGAATCTCCGAGATGCCATAAGTCGGTACGTCACCGGCATAGTAGTAGCCAAGCAGGGGTGCCAATCGGCTTCCATCATCGGCATTGGCGATGAGGAAGATCATGTCGATGTCTTGCCGACGGCGTGGCTCGAATTCGATTGGCTCACCCAAATTAGCCGCGAGACGCCGCTCTCGCTGGTTGCTGCGACCAACGTTCATCAGATCGACGACGCGCGCCGAATAGCTAGTGACGACGTCGTCGTAGCCCATGATCGCTAGGACCTCCCCGCCGCGGTATTCAAATTCTTCGCGGAAGCTGTTGTAGATTCGGTAGCCTCGATCGTTGCTGGGAATTAGCGCGACAGCCCGGTACTGTCCGGCGGCGATTGCATGTCGTGCGACTGAAACCGCTTCGTCTTCAGGGGCTAAAGCAAACTGATACGTGTTGCCGAATACTTCTGCATCTTCGAGCGTGAAATTCAGCGCCAGCGTGGGTATTAATCCCGTCTGGGGCAGCACCTCTGCAACTTCTGGCCGCAGCAGCGGGCCGACGATGAAGTCCGCACCCTCTATTTGTGCGCGAAGGTAAGCAGCAGATGGTCCTTCGAGTCCGGTGTCGTAGACGCGAATGCTTGTGCTCGCAGCAGATTGTCGTGGCGTGTCATCAACGGGAGCCTTTGTACTCGCAATATGTGCAGCCAAGAACCCATCCTGAATAGCAAGGGCCGCTTCGCGGGCTGGCGTGCTCAGCGGCAACAATAACGCAATCTGACTCGGCGCTTCGGCTCCGCGCAGTGGATCCATCAATAGATCTGTCAGCAGCACACGCGCAGCGGGATGCTGCCGATGGTCGATGCGCCACTGAATCAAAGCGCTACGCTGTTCATCCGTTGTGAAGATTCTTGCAATCGGTCCCAGCGCTATCCAACCGTCGACGGTGTCGTCGCCGGTCGATAAGGCATTAGTAGGCCAAGATGTCGACTGCAGCCCGGTCCAAATCAAGCTTTGATTTGCGCGAATTGACGCGATGTCATCGAGCCAGACCTCACGTTCGCTGAGGCTGCGAATGGCTTCTATTGGTTGCTCGAGCGCAAATAGAGCCCTGCCAGTTAATTCTAATACTGCAAGGCGCAACGTTTCGTCTGGGGTGTTTTCGAGCGGCCGCAAGCGGGCCAGCGCTGCGGCAGGCTGGTTGTTAGCGAGATCGATACGCGCAGTCAACGCACTGATGGTGTCGGCTTGGCTGCCGGTTGCACTGGCGCTTGCGTTGCTAAGGAGTTCTGCGGCAGTGAGGAGGTTGTTGAGGTCGATTTCCAGGCGCGCCGCCTCCAGCAAAAAGCCGCTGCGCTGATTGCCGCGGCTTTGTTCGGCGAGCTGGCGATAGATGTCGGCTGCATCGCGCAAATTGCCGTTTGTTTCTGCCGCTACTGCGCGCTGCTCGAGCGCGCTCGAGTCAATAGTTGCGGTGCTGAGGCCGGTTGTGCAGCCGGCTAAACAAACGGCGAGCACGGCAATCAAGGCACAGCGTGCGTTGTGACGCAATTTGGTGGGCGGCGGCAACGCAGCCGCCCATGCGCACACTGTCCGTAGGCGTATGCATCCCCAGGCGTGAAGTTGCGGCTGCTTTGTGGGCCTGCTAGTTGTATTCATGGTGTCGCCTTACACTGACCGAGCGATGCATACCGAAAATCAGATGAACGCCGGCACCTTGTTTGTGGTTGGCACACCGATCGGCAACGCTGCCGACCTCAGCGCGCGGGCGCAAGATGTGCTCGACCGAGTGGATGTCATTGCCGCTGAGGATACCCGGCGTACCGGGGGATTGCTAATGCGAATTGGAGTGAAAACGCCACTTATTGCGTACCATGATCACAACGAACGTACCCTTGCGCCGCAGCTTACGCAACGGTTGTTGGCAGGTGAATCGATAGCGTTGGTCAGTGATGCCGGCATGCCATTAATCAGTGACCCTGGGTGGCTGCTGGTTTCGATGGCACGGCAAAGCGGCGTGAATATCGTTACCGTGCCCGGACCGTGCGCTGCGACCGCCGCCCTGAGCATTTCCGGTCTGCCGACCGATCATTACGTTTTCGAAGGTTTTTTGCCGCGGCGCACGGCAGCGCGGGCAGAACGACTGCAGTCCCTGGCTGCAGAGCGCCGCACCCTGATCTTCTATGAAGCCGTCCACCGAATCGGCGCGACGCTGGCCGCAATGTGCGCAGCATTCGGCCCCGAGCGCCAAGTGGTACTCGCGCGCGAACTTACTAAGCTGCACGAGACTTGCTACAGCGGATCGCTGGAAACGCTGCTCGGGCGCATCGATGCGGACATTACTTTGCTTGGCGAATTCGTCATCGTGGTCGCCGGCGCGCCTGAGGCGCCGGCGGCCGATGCGGTCGAGGTGCTCCGTACGTTCGAGATATTGGCTAAGGCTGTGTCGCCAAAGCAGGCCGTGGCGCTGACGGCCGAACTCACGGGCCGCTCCCGAAATGACGTCTATCGTTTGACGCGGGCAAGCCAAAACTCAGCAGATTGAGCGCGCCGCGCTGGTTTCGCGCCCGGGAGCACACACACAGCTGTTGCACCGCGCGCTTAAGCGCGTAGGCTTGTCCCCGGGAGTCGGCCAAGCAGTCGCTGGACCGCAAGGTCTAGAGGAAAGTCCGGGCTCCATTGGGTAAGGTGCCAGGTAACGCCTGGGGGGCGCGAGCCCACGGAAAGTGCCACAGAAAATATACCGCCGAGTTCGCTCGGTAAGGGTGAAATGGTGCGGTAAGAGCGCACCGCGCTGGTGGCAACACCGGCGGCAGGGCAAACCCCACCTGGAGCAAGACCGAATAGGGGAGTGTTTGAGTGCGCCCACACGAGCTCCCGGGTAGGTTGCTAGAGGCCGTCGGCGACGGCGGTCCCAGATGAATGACTGCTCTCGACAGAACCCGGCTTATCGGCCGACTCCCTTCTGCACCATTCTGGTGCGACCGCGATTGTCGCCGTTCAGCGACGCTAACTCACTGTCACGCCATAAGAAATTCGAAACAATTGGTTGACAGCCGGTGAGCCGACTCCCTATAGTCCAGATCAATTGTGGGGAATTGTGGGCCAGAGTGGCACGTTGGGGTAAATGTTTCGCGGACTCTCCAAAGTTACCTTGGACGCCAAAGGTCGAATGGCGATCCCAAGTCGTTATCGGGAAAGGATTTTATCCCGATCTGACGGCTTATTGGTAATTACGGCGGACGTACGTGATGCCTGCCTAATGCTGTACCTGCTTCCCGACTGGGAGGAGTTCGAGCGCAAATTGTCGCGTTCGCCGACTTTGCATCCTGCGGCGCGCCGTCTGCAGCGGCTTATGCAGGGGTATGCAGCCGATGCCGAAATGGATAACCACGGGCGCGTGCTGGTGCCCAGTGTACTGCGTGAAGTGGTTGGCTTAGAGAAGCAATGCATGTTGGTGGGTCAAGGCACGCGCTTTGAGATTTGGGATGAAGAGCGTTGGGTCGAAGCAAGCGCCAAATGGCGGGCCGAAAACGACGATTTCTCCGATTTGCCGCCCGAACTCGAATCGCTGTTCTTCTAAATAATTCACAGCGATGAACGTGAAATCTGACCATCAGCCGGTGCTGGTGGATGAGGCGCTTGAAGGCCTGGCGTTAGTTACTGATGGCTGGTACGTCGATGCAACTTATGGACGCGGAGGGCATAGCGCAATGATGTTGGCCGCGCTCGGACCGAGAGGCCGCTTGTTGGCGCTCGATAAGGACCCGGCTGCGGTCGCGCACGCGCGGCGGCGGTTTGCCGATGAGCCGAGGTTTTCAGTTCGCCAAGCAGATTTTGCGGCAATTGCGACAGAGGTGGCGGACTGGCTTGGGCCACAGCGTTTGGCCGGCATTTTGTTTGATTTGGGCGTGTCGTCGCCGCAGCTCGACACGCCTGAACGGGGCTTTAGTTTTAATGCGGATGGACCGCTCGATATGCGAATGAATACGAGCACGGGACCCACGCTCGCCGACTGGCTCGCCCATGTGCGCCAATCTGAGCTTGCCCAGGTGATCGCTCGATTTGGCGAACAACCTGGCGCGCACCGTATCGCGGCTGCGATCGTTCGCGCGCGCGCTGAAGCCCCAATTCTCACAACACTGCAGCTGGCCGATATCGTCAGCGCCGCAGCACCGCGATCCCAGCGCCGCCAGCATCCGGCGACCCGGGTTTTTCAAGCATTGCGCATTGCGTTAAACGCCGAGCTCGAAGCCCTGCAAACGGGCCTGGCACAATCGCTCGACCTGCTGCGCAGCGGCGGGCGCCTGGTCGTGATTAGTTTTCATTCGCTTGAAGATCGCATCGTGAAGCGGTTTATGAACGAGCAAGCGCGCGGCGACCCTGCTTGGGCGGGCCTGCCTGACATGCCGGCGCAAGCGCGGCCCCGTCTGCGCCTAATTGGCAAGTTGATACGGCCTACCGAGGCAGAGCTGGCCCGCAATCCTCGAGCGCGCAGTGCGCGGCTGCGGGTTGCCGAGAGGCTGCGCTACGAGGGCGATACATGAGGCGCCGACCTTATGAGTGTTTGCTTGCGGTTGCGCTTTGCGTGGCAATTATCGCAACTGGCCTGCGCATCGTATCCGCCAAGCACGAAGCCCGTCAGCTGTTTGCTGAGCTCGAAGCTTTGAATCGCGAGCAAGATCGTCTTGAGGTTGACTGGGGTCGCCTGCGTCTCGAACAAAGTACGCATGCCACCCACCCGCGCATCGAGCAACTGGCGCGCAGCAAGCTGAACTTGAGCGAGCCCCAATCGGAGCAGCTCGTCGTCATTGCTGGAGCTCGGCCATGAGAGCGAAACAGCGTCAAGTGAGCTATGCGCGCAGCCGATGGCGCTCGATGCTGCTGCTGCTTACCATCGGTGCAGCCGCCATCGCACTGGAAGCCCGGGTTCTGTACGTGCAGCTTGTAGAACACGATTTTTTGCAGGCACAGGGTGATGATCGGCACATTCGGACTGTCCAGATGGCAGCGCATCGCGGGCCCATCGTCGATCGTCGTGGGGAGTTGCTGGCCGTGAGCACGCCCGTCGACAGTATCTGGGCGAACCCGCAGGAATTTCGTCCGGCCCTCAATCGCATTACTGAGCTGGCAGCGGTGCTTGATCTGAATGTCGATGCGCTGACACGCCGCATTACCAGCAATACCAGTCGTGAGTTCGTCTATTTGTCGCGGCACTTGTCACCCAGTGATGCGGCTGCCGTACTCGAGTTGCAGCTGCCGGGCGTTTACTCGCAGCGTGAGTACCGGCGGTACTATCCGGCCGGTGAAGTCGCCGGGCACGTCGTCGGGTTTACCGACATTGACGACATCGGCCAGGAAGGTCTCGAGCTCGCGTTCGATTATTGGATGCGCGGGGAGACAGGCAGCAAGCGCGTCCTGCGTGACCGATTGGGCCGTTTGATCGGTGATGTCGATTTGATTCGTGCGCCCCGTGATGGCAGCACGTTGCGAACCAGTATCGATCTCCGCTTGCAGTATCACGCTTATCGAGAATTAAAGCGGGCTGTCACCGAGAATGCCGCCCGCTCTGGGTCCGTGGTGATTCTGGATCCGCATACAGGTGAAGTGTTGGCAATGGTCAACCAGCCCACGTTCAATCCGAATGACCGTGGTCAGCGCGTCGATGCAGAGGCCTACCGAAATCGTGTCGTTACCGACATCTTAGAGCCAGGTTCTGCGTTCAAGCCTTTTGTTATTGCTGCGGCGCTCGAAGCCGGCGTATACCAGCCCGACAGCAGCGTCGACACATCGCCGGGTTTCGTTCAAGTGGGTAACGAAACGTTTGATGACCCTCGCAATCTTGGCCGGATAACGCTTACGACATTATTGGCGCGTTCAAGCAATGTGGGTGCCGTGAAGCTTGCGCTGGACCTCGATCCGCGGGACATGTGGTCCACGCTGTCGGCATTCGGAATTGGCCGGCTTACCGATGTGGGGTTCCCCGGCGAATCTGCTGGCGTTTTGAACGACGCTGAGTACTGGCGTCCTGTTGGTCAGGCGACTCATGCGTTTGGCTATGGTCTTTCGGTAACGCCGCTGCAGCTGGCGCGTGCATATGCCGCCATTGCAGCAGATGGTGTGCTGCCCGCGCTCACCTTGTTGGCAGATGGCAATGCGGGTGGCGGCGAGCAGATTGTCACTCCGCAAAACGCCCAGGCCATTTTGAAGATGTTGGAAGTGGTCGTATCGCCTGAAGGTTCGGGGTTTCGCGCCGATGTCGAAAATTACCGAATCGCCGGCAAAACTGGGACGGCTCGGAAGTCTGGAGTCGGGGGTTATAGCGATGAGCGGCATACATCCGTGTTTGCGGGCATCGCGCCAGCGTCCGATCCGCAATTGGTCATCGTGGTCATTATCGACGAGCCCCAAGGTGCAGCCTACTACGGCGGCGACGTTGCCGCGCCAGTCTTTTCCCGGATAGCCAACGGCGCATTGCGCACGCTGGCGGTGCAGCCTGATGCGCTCGAGCAAGCGCCGGTGACGATTTTTGCAAACGCCGAGGCTCACCGTTAGTGGCGGCGGCAATGCACATGACGGCGATCACACTGGGTGAAGTCTGCGGCGAATTAGCCGGGGACTACGCGAACCTGGTCATCACCGACCTCGTTTCGGATAGCCGTGACGTCAAGCCTGGGGCGGCCTTCATTGCGCTGTCTGGTGCAACCGCGCACGGTGTGTCCTTCGCTGCTGAAGCACGTGCGAATGGTGCCGTCGTTACGATTTATGATCCCGAAGGCGCCACCGGCGCCGTTGCTGGACCCGGAATCGCGATACCGAATCTGCGCCAGTATCTCGGCAAATTTGCGCAGCGTTTCTATGGGCGCAAAGCAACCCGGCCCATCGTAACGGGCATTACGGGTACCAACGGCAAGACAACGGTTGCATACCTGCTCGCACAGGCGCTGACCCATGTTGGGCGTACGAGCGGATATATAGGCACCCTGGGCTTTGGTGTGCCGCCGCAATTGATCGCCCACCGACTAACCACGCCCGACTGCCTGAGCTTGCACCGGGAAATTGCCCTCATGCCCGTTGCCGATGTCGCGCTCGAAGTGTCGTCTCACGGATTGGCACAAGATCGCCTCGATGGTATTGATGTGACTGGCGCTGTATTCACTAATCTTAGCCATGATCATCTCGATGCTCACGGTAGTCTCGAAGCCTATGCACAAGTAAAAGCGCTGTTATTCAAGCGCCCGGAACTCGACCATGCCGTAGTGAATCTCGACGACGCTTTTTGTGCAAAATTGCTTGCGGAAATTGCCGATTCAGTGCGCGTGTTGGGCGTCTCCGCGACCGGCGCGCCGGCGGCGGACATCGCCGGTAAGACCGAGCAGCACGACCTTGACGGTCAGCGCATTCGAGTCAGCGGGGCATATGGGCCGGCAACAATCAAATCGCCGCTGATTGGCGCATTCAATGCGAGCAATTTGTTGCTCACGCTCGGCGCGTTGTTGAATCTGGATGTGCCGATCCGTGAAGCTTGCGACGCGCTGGGCCAATGCGTTGCGCCACCGGGTCGAATGGAAGTGTTCGGCGGCGGACAACAGCCTTGGGTCATTGTCGACTACGCGCATACGCCCGACGCCCTTTCCCGCGCGCTGGCCGCCGTTGCCGAAGTCACAGACGGCGAGATTTGGTGTGTTTTCGGTTGTGGCGGTGATCGTGATCGGCAAAAGAGAATTCCCATGGGTGCTGCAGCAAGTCGTGCAGCACGGATTGTGTTGACCGATGACAATCCACGCAGTGAAGACCCAGCCGAGATCATCTCTGCAATTCAAAGTGGGCTTGCCGAGCATCCGCATGTGTATGTCGAGCACGATCGTGCGGCAGCAATCAGTTTTGCAGTGACTCGGGCGAAGGCCGGCGAAGTGGTGTTAGTTGCCGGGCGCGGGCATGAATCATTGCAGATCCGCAAGCACGGTACCGTAGTGCTCGATGATCGCCAGGTCGTTGCCGAACTGCTTGGGAGCGCTGCTTAATGGTCCGCACACTCGCTTCCGTTGCAGATGCCGTGCGCGGCGAGCTGCTGGGCCCTGACCGCAGTTTTGGCGCAGTCAGTACCGATACACGCCAGGATGTCCGCGGGAGCCTTTTTGTTGCATTGCAAGGCCCCAATTTTGACGGCAACGATTACATAGAGTCCGCTGCTGATGGCGGGGCCGCCGGCGCGCTCGTGTCTCGCCCGGCGGATACGAAATTGTCGCAGGTGGCCGTTGCAGACACGCAGCTCGCGTTCGTAAAGATGGCGAAGGCTTGGCGCAACGGCTTTTCACTGCCCATTATTGCCGTTACCGGCAGCAGCGGAAAAACGACAGTCAAATCGTTAACGACTGCCATTTTAAGTGTTGATCGGAAGGTCTGCGCTACCGAAGGAAACCTCAACAACGCGATTGGCGTACCCATTACTTTGATGCGACTGAGTCGAGATGATGCAGCGGCAGTCATCGAGCTCGGTGCCAATCATGCGGGCGAGATCGATTTTCTGGCCGACATGGTCAGCCCGACTGTCGCAATCATCACAAACGCTGGAGCGGCGCACCTCGAGGGCTTTGGTTCGATTGTCGGTGTTGCTCAGGCCAAGGGGGAGTTGCTGGATCATCTCGATGCCGAGTGCACCGCGGTGCTGAACGCCGACGATGACTTCTTTTCCCTGTGGCGCGCACGCGCACTCGGAAGCTCAATCATTAGTTTTGGCATCGATTCGAATGCCGATGTGTGTCTGACGGGCGCACTGAAGTTTTCGGCGAGCGGTTCCGAGTTTGAAATGCGCCTGCCCGACGGCAGCGAGATCGATGTGCGACTGCCGCTGCCAGGTTTGCACAATGTGCGCAATGCGTTGGCCGCTGCCGCGGCAACCCATGCAATCGGCGTCGAGCCGCAGCAGATCGCTGCTGGCTTAGCGAATGTAAAGGGGCCCAGCGGCCGGCTAACGATACTCGCTGGACGCGGCGAGTCACGCATCATCGATGACAGTTATAACGCGAATCCTGGGTCGGTACGTGCTGCACTCGATCACTTGTCGCTGGCAGGCGGCACGCGAATATTCGTGCTTGGAGATATGGCCGAGTTGGGTGCCGATGCGCCCGAGATGCATCGAGATATTGGGCGCTTTGCAATCGGCAAGTGCGATCGATTCATCGCGATTGGAGAGTTGGCCAAGGTTGCCGCCGCAGCTTTTGGACCGGGCGCCGAAGTTGCAGACAGCATAGAGCAAGCTCGCGAGACCATTGTCCCGCAATTGAGTCCGAGCACAACCGTTCTGGTTAAGGCGTCCCGATCGATGCGCTTGGAGCGCTTGGTGCAGATGCTCCAGCAATCACAGATGGATGACGGCGCATGCTGATCTGGCTTACAGAATATCTGACCGACTTTTATTCTGCGTTTAACGTATTCGGTTATCTCACCATGCGGGCCATTCTTGCTGCGTTAACAGCGTTGGTGTTGTCCTTCATGTTTGGCCCCACAGTAATTCGGCGTCTGGCATCGCGGAGCATGGGGCAGCCCATTCGAGAAGTGGGTCCCGAATCGCATTTGCCCAAGGCGGGTACGCCGACTATGGGTGGTGCGCTGATACTCATTGCAATAGTTGTTAGCACGATTTTGTGGTCGGACTTGTCGAGTCGCTTCGTATGGATCGTACTTGGCGCAACATTAACGTTTGGTCTCATTGGCTTTGTCGATGACTACCAGAAACTCGTGGCGGGCAACTCGGAAGGACTCAGCCCAAGAATCAAATATGCGGCTCAGTCCCTCGTGGGTGTTGCGACGGCGGCGGCGCTCTTCTTTACGGCGGAAAATCCGCAGGTAGAGCATGCATTGCTGGTCCCATACTTGCCCGATTTCATTATTCCGCTCAATGCGTTTGCTTACATTACTTTCGTCTATTTCGTCGTCGTGGGCAGTTCGAACGCTGTGAACTTGACGGATGGTCTCGACGGGTTGGCCATCATGCCTTCCGTCCTCGTCGGAGGCGCGCTCGGCCTCATTGCCTGGGCAGCGGGCAATATAGTTTTCGCCACCTATCTCGGTATCCCGTATGTAGCGGGTGCCGGAGAGATGATGGTTTTCTGTGCGGCTCTAGCTGGTGCCGGCTTGGGCTTCTTGTGGTTTAACACCTACCCAGCACAGGTCTTCATGGGCGACATCGGCGCGTTAGCGCTCGGTGCCGCGCTTGGAGTCGTAGCGGTAGTGGTTAGGCAGGAACTGGTATTTTTTATTATGGGCGGAGTGTTCGTCGTCGAAACGGTCTCAGTCATAATCCAGGTTGCCTCCTACAAGATGACCGGCCGGCGCATTTTTCGCATGGCGCCGCTGCACCATCACTTCGAGCTCAAAGGTTGGGCTGAACCGAAGGTCATTGTTCGCTTTTGGATCATCACGGTCATTCTCGTGTTGGTTGGGTTGGCGAGTCTCAAGATTCGATGATGGCAATTGTGGGCAGGCAAACAGCGAAAGACATGAATCATGACGCAGCGTTAGATCTCAGTGGGCGCACGCTGGTCGTGGGTCTCGGCGTGACAGGCGCGTCTGTCGTCCGGTTTTTGCGTTCCCGTGGTTGTGATGTGTGTGCTATGGATAGCCGCGAGAATCCGCCTGGGCTGACAGGCCTGCGTGATAAGTTTCCTGAGGTTGATATTAACGTTGGCTCGCTCGATGCAAGTGCTGTGATTGGCATTAACCGCGTGATCCTGTCGCCGGGCTTGCCTGTCGATCTGCCACTGGTCACGGAAGCACGCCGGCGTGGTTTACCTGTCATCAACGACATCGAGATTTTTGCTGCATTCGCCAAAGCGCCGATCGTTGCCATCACGGGCTCCAATGGCAAGAGTACGGTAACGAGTTTGGTTTCGGTCATGCTCGAGGCTTGTGGCTACAGCGCCCCGGCCGGCGGCAATCTTGGTACGCCCGCGCTTGATCTGCTGGCGGAGGACGCTGACGTATTCGTGCTGGAAATTTCCAGTTTCCAAATGGAAACAGTGCAGTCGTTGCGACCAACTTCCGCAGCAGTATTGAACGTTACGCCGGATCATTTAGACAGGCACGGAAATTTTGAGCACTACGCGGGGCTCAAGGAAAAGCTGTTGACCGGTGCAAAGCATGCCGTCGTAAACGCCGACGATCCATACGTTAAGGGAATGGGCGAACGGCACGGCAATCCAACGTTTTTTTCCACCCATACGGAACTCGATAACGGTTACTCGCTCATTGAATTTCGGCGCAGAGCGCATCTCGCGGTAGATCGTAAGCCACTCATCGCGGTTGCCGATCTGGCTATGCGCGGTTCTCACAATGTGGCAAACGCGCTTGCGGCGCTCGCAATCGTTGAGCCGTTGGTCGTGGATCTAGCGCCCGCAGTTGCTGTGCTGAAGCATTTCAAAGGTCTAGCGAATCGCTGTGAATACGTTGCATCGATTGAGGGCGCAACCTATATCAACGACTCCAAGGCAACCAATGTAGCGGCAACCGTTGCAGCCCTGCAGGGATTCGATGGAGCCATAATTTTAATTGCCGGAGGGCAAAGCAAAGGCGCTGACTTCGAACAGCTGCGTCAGCACATTCCGGGAAAAGTGAAAGCCATTATTGTAATCGGCGAGGCGGCCGAGCAGCTCACTGAACAGCTCGGGGATCTATGCCCTGTGAAAAGGTGCCGCTCGATGCGCGAGGCTGTTCAGCAGGCTGGCAGTATGACGGCAGTTGGCGACACTGTGCTGTTATCTCCCGCTTGTTCGAGCTTGGATATGTTCGCCAACTACGAGGCTCGCGGCGCAGCATTCAAGGAAGCGGCAGCGGAGTTGAATCAGTGAGGCAAATGACTGACAGGCTCGCAGCGAGTATCGACCCGATGTTTCTGGCCGCCGTGCTTGGTCTGGTTGCGTTGGGTGCAATTATGGTGGGTTCGACTTCCGTGTCAGTAGGGGCGCGCGAGTTTGAGCAGCCGTTCTATTACCTCACTCGGCATATTGGCGCACTTGGCGTCGGATTAGTCGGCCTGACATTCGTGCTGTTGGTGCCGACCAGCGTTTGGTATCGCATGAACGGTTTGTTGCTGGTCAGTGGCCTCGCGCTGTTAGTGCTTGTGTTGCTGCCGGGTCTCGGGGCAACTGCAAACGGCAGCACTCGATGGCTGGTACTCGGCCCCGTCAGCATTCAGGCCTCAGAACCGGCACGCTTGTTCCTAGTAATGTACCTGGCAAGCTATGCAGTTCGTCACCGGGCAGCTCTAGGCTCCACGTTCAGCAGCTTTTTGAAGCCGCTACTCATTGTCGGGATTGTTGGCATGTTGTTGCTTGCCGAGCCCGATTTCGGCGCGCTTGTGGTTATTGCTGCAACCAGTCTCGGTATCTTATTCGTTGCCGGTTCCCGACTGCGGGATTTCTTTTTTGCTGTGCTGTCGGCAGGCGGCATCTTGAGCGCGCTCGTGGTCACGTCAAATTATCGATGGCAGCGAATTACATCCTACTTGGATCCTTTCGCCGATCCATTCGACTCGGGATTTCAATTAGTGAATTCGTTAATCGCCATCGGTCGCGGAGACTGGTTCGGTGTGGGTTTGGGAGAAAGTGTTCAGAAGCTTTTCTATCTGCCCGAGGCACACACGGATTTCGTATTTGCGGTGTTGGCAGAAGAGCTCGGATTCGCCGGATCGACACTTGTGATTGGTTTGTTCGCTCTGCTGGCCTACCGGGCAATCAATATTGGGCAGCGCGCACTCGATGCTGAGCAGCCGTTTGCCGGTCTGCTCTGCATCGGAATCGGCTTGATGATTGGCATTGAAGCGTTCATCAATATCGGCGTGAACATTGGTTTGTTGCCGACGAAAGGCCTCGCGCTGCCGCTGTTGAGCTATGGCCGCTCTAGTGTCGTCGTGACGCTCATCGCGATTGGGTTGGTGATGCGCGTCGCAGTCGAACTGCAGGCGCTGGATGAAAAGCCTGCAAGGAAACGCCGATGACGAGCGGGCCAATCATCATTATGGCAGGCGGTACCGGCGGGCATATCTTTCCGGGCCTTGCAGTCGCCGATGAGTTGCGTAAAGCCAAGTGTCCGGTTGTTTGGCTTGGCACTCAACGCGGACTGGAAGCGCGAATCGTGCCTGCGCGTGGCATCGACATTGAATGGATTACGATTCGTGGCCTAAGAGGCCGTGGCCTGCGCGCCTGGGTGACGACGCCGCTCCAGATGTTGGCGGCGATTTTCCAGGTTTCGCGCGTGTTCCGGCGCTTGCGCCCAAGCGCCGTGCTGGGCCTGGGTGGATTCGTTTCTGCGCCCGGTGGCGTGGCAGCATGGTTGACGCGCAAGCCACTGATCATTCATGAACAAAATGCTGTGGCAGGCACGGCGAATCGGCTGCTTGCACCATTGGCCCGACAAGTATTTTCGGCGTTTCCGGACGCCTTCTCGCGCCGAACACGCTGTACGGTAATCGGCAATCCAGTGCGGGCCGATATTGCTGCGGTACCAAAGCCGGAAATTCGTTTTGCCCAGCGTGCGGATCCGCGCCTGCGCGTGCTGGTCATCGGCGGCAGTCAGGGCGCGCGCATTCTCAATCAAACCGTGCCGGCAGCACTAGCGGGCTTACCGCAGGCGTCGCGGCCACAGGTGCGTCACCAAGCCGGCAAAGATTTGGAGACCGCCCGATATGCCTACACAGAAGCCGGTGTTGAAGCCACTGTGGAGCCATTTATAGACGACATGGCTGAAGCATATGCGTGGGCGGATCTCGTCATTGCTCGGGCCGGCGCACTGACTGTTGCGGAGCTTGAAGCTGTCGGCGTAGCCGCGATATTGGTGCCCTACCCGTATGCGATCGACAATCACCAAACTCGCAATGCCGAGCATTTTACAGCGCACGGTGCCGGTGTCGTCATTGCCGATAGTGAGTTGAGCCCTGAGCGTTTAGCCGCCGCAATTGAAACCCTCAGCAACGATCGGAATGCCCTGCTTAAGATGGCGCAAACAGCTCGGGCGCAAGCTCAAGTCGACGCTGCAAAAACACTCGCGCAAGCGTGTCTGGCAGCCAGGATTGGAGGTGCCGCATGAACGAGTGGATGGGCGCAATCCGTACGGTCCACTTTGTCGGCATCGGTGGCGTTGGCATGGCAGGCATAGCTGAAGTGCTGCTGAATCTCGGCTACGACGTGCAAGGCTCGGACTTGAAGCCAAGCCGCACAACGGAACGATTACGCGGTCTCGGTGTTGTCTGCTTTGAAGGCCACGCCGCAGTAAATGTTTTCAATGCCGACGTGGTTGTCGTGTCGAGCGCAATTGCAGACGACAACCCGGAGATCCTGGAGGCCCATCGCCGCAGAGTGCCAGTCGTACAGCGTGCCGAAATGCTTGCAGAAATAATGCGCTTCCGCCGCGGCATCGCCGTGGCCGGCACCCATGGCAAGACAACCACCACGAGTTTGGTCGCAAGTGTCTTAGCTGAAGGCGGCATGGATCCAACGTTCGTTATAGGCGGCCGTTTAGTCAGCGCGGACGCAAATGCGCGCTTGGGCGCGGGGCGCTACCTCGTAGCCGAAGCGGATGAAAGCGATGCGTCATTCTTGCATTTGCAGCCGATGATGGCGGTCGTTACGAACGTCGACGCGGATCATTTGGGCAGCTATGAAGGAGACATGCAGAGACTGAAGCAGGGATTCTTGGAGTTTTTGCACAATCTGCCATTCTATGGAACTGCGATCATGTGCCGAGATGACGCGAATACCTGCGAATTGATTCCGGACGTTGGGAGACGCGTGATTAGTTACGGTCTCAGCGAACTTGCCGATCTGCAAGCGTTTGGCATCGAAAAAGAAGGATTGCGGACCCGTTTCAAAGTCAGGCGTCGCGGCGAACAGCATGTAAATGTATTTGAGCTCAATCTTCCAGGTCGGCATAACGTTTGTAATGCATTGGCTGCAATTGCGGTTGGCATGGAGCTCGATGTCGGAGTTGCGTCAATTCAAAAGGCGCTCAGTGAATTTCCGGGAATCGATCGAAGGCTGCAGGTTCTCGGCACGGTAACCACACTGAAAGGCAGTGTGACGTTCGTGGACGATTATGGCCATCACCCCACAGAGATCGAAGCGACAATCTCAGCGGTTCGAGACGCCTGGCCTAAACGTCGTTTAGTTGTAGTGTTTCAGCCGCATAGATACTCTCGAACGCACGCGCTGCTCGATGATTTTGCCCAAGTGCTTACCGCCTGCGATGCATTGGTACTTACGAGTGTTTATGCAGCGGGCGAGTCGCCAATTGCGGGCGCGGATGGGCAATCTCTGGCGCGTGCGGTTAGAGTCCGCGGTGCTGTCGAGCCTGTGTTCGTTGAGAATATCGAAGAGTTAGATTCTGTGTTGAGCAACATCATCGCAGATGGCGACATCGTGCTCACACTCGGCGCGGGCAGCATTGGGGCTGTTGCCGCTACTTTGCCCACAGCACTTGCCGTTCGTTCGCCAATTGAGGTTAAACGATGATGGCCGCGCAGAAGTCTGCCGATATCATCGCGACAGCTCTGCGTGATGAGCCCATGTCGAAGCACACATCGTGGCGCGTGGGTGGCCCGGCCGACCTCTTCTTCCGGCCTGAAAGCGTTGCCGAGCTGCAAGCGATTTTGAACGCACTACCAGACGATATGCCGGTACTTTGGATTGGCTATGGTTCCAACTTGCTCGTTCGCGACGGCGGTATTCGCGGCGCGGTGATTTCGACAGGCAATCTGCAGCGCGAGATCGAATTTCTGCAGGGCCGGCGTGTGCGCGCCGGCGCAGGTGTAAGTTGCGCACGTCTGGCACGTCAGTGTGTGCAACGGCATCTTGGTCCAGCCACGTTCTTCGCCGGCATACCTGGAACCCTTGGCGGTGCACTGGCGATGAATGCTGGTGCATTTGGCGGCGAAACATGGGAGCAAGTCGAATCCGTTGAGACCATTGATCGAGCCGGTACCGTCCGAGTTCGGCTTCGCGATGAATTTGAAATTGCATACCGCAGCGTTGCCGGGACAGCCGGAGAATGGTTTGTCGCAGTGACGTTTAAGTTCGCAACCGATGAGCACGTCGATGCAGGCGCCATTAAGCAATTGCTCACGCGACGTGGTGCTAGCCAACCGCTCGGAAAACCCAGTTGCGGTTCGGTGTTCCGCAATCCGCCGGGCATGCATGCAGGCCAGCTGATTGAAGCCGCAGGTCTTAAAGGAGTGCGTGTTGGTGGCGCCGAGGTGTCGACAAAGCATGCCAATTTTATTGTCAATGAAGACAATGCGACTGCCACGGACATCGAAAGCTTGATCGAGTTCGTCGTTAAGAAAGTGCGCGAATCGAAAGGCGTCGACTTGCACCCGGAAGTGCGCATTGTCGGAGAGTATTTGAAGGATGTGGCCGATGCGCGCACGTAGCAATAGACGCAAAGCACAGCCGCGACAAATTAAGCTGCCGCACATCAAGATTCGCTGGCGCGCATTGGCGGTTCCGCCACTCGTGATTGGTTTGTGTCTCGCTGGCTTTAACGGCGCGAAGGTGCTGTTTGACCGGCCTGTGCAGAAATTAACGATCGAGGCCCCATTTCAGCGTGTGACTTCCGTCCAAATCGAGAGCGTTGTCGAGCCTGGTTTAGGGCAGGGTTTCTTGTCGGTTGACCTTGACGCATTGAGTGGCCGGTTGCTGGAGTTGGATTGGGTCGATGCAGCCAAAATCTCGCGTCGTTGGCCGGATACGTTGTTTGTGCAAGTTCGCGAACACACCGCCGCCGCGCGCTGGGGCTCTAATGGTCTGCTCAATGTGAGAGGCGAATTGTTCACCGAAGACGCGCACTACTCATTTCCGGAACTGCCATTGCTCGACGGTCCGTCGGGGTCCGAGCGCCGTGTAGCTGAATTGTATCTGGCGGTTAGAGGCCGCCTTGCCGAAGCGCACCTGCAGCTCGATACGCTGCAAATGGATGATCGTGGCTCGTTGCATTTCAATTTGGCTAGCGGACAGCAAGTGCGTATCGGCCGCGAAGATGTGCTCGCGCGGCTGAATCGTTTCTTCGACGTCGTCGCGCCGGTTTTGGCAGCAGACTTGTCTGCGGTGAGTTATGTGGATTTGCGTTATGCGAATGGTTTCTCGATCGGCTGGGCGAACCCGCCGAGCAGCGGCCTGGCCCAAGTGAAGGAGTATCCGTCAAGTGGCTAAGCGTGACGACCGAAAACTTATCGTCGGTCTCGACATCGGCACGTCGAAAATCGTTGCCGTCGTTGGTGAGCTGTCCCCGGAGGGCGAGCTCGAGGTCATTGGTATCGGCACTCATCCATCGCGGGGTCTGCAGAAAGGCGTTGTCGTGAATATCGAATCGACGGTGCAGTCCATTCAGCGGGCGGTCGAAGAAGCAGAACTGATGGCCGGTTGTGAAATCAATACGGTTTATGCCGGGATTGCCGGTGATCATGTGCGCAGCCTGAATTCACACGGTATCGTCGCAATCAAGGACAAAGAAGTCTGCGCAACCGATGTCGAACGCGTTATCGATGCTGCCAGAGCAGTTGCGATACCGGCGGACCAAAACGTATTGCATGTTTTGCCGCAGGAATTCTTGATCGATTTCCAGGAGGGAATTCGCGAACCGATCGGCATGTCAGGCGTTCGCCTCGAAGCTAAAGTGCATTTGGTTACGGCCGCCGTGAGTGCCAAGCAGAACATCATCAAATGCGTGCAGCGGTGCGGTTTGACAGTTGACGATGTCGTGCTTGAACAGCTCGCCTCCAGCTATTCGGTGTTAACCGAAGACGAACGAGAGCTTGGCGTATGCATCGTGGACATGGGTGGTGGCACCACAGATATCGCAGTGTTTTGCGATGGTGCCATCCAGCATACGGCCGTGATTCCTATCGCCGGCGATCAGGTTACAA
>JAHEEO010000214.1 GCA_024640665.1 Rhodospirillales bacterium
GAAAGACAGGCGCGGCTGAGGCACCGCAGGCATTACGTGCCGGCCATTACTGACGCCGATTACTGAGGCCGATTACTGAGGCCGATTACTGGGGCCGATTACTGACTGGCGATCTGCACAGCTTCGAGTGCGGCAATCGCACGATTCTTGGCCCTGACTGCGTTCATGCGCGCAGATCCGTAGGCTTCCTGCTGCAATTGGCGCTCGGCCTCGTTGAGATAACGCCGCGCAGCATCCAAAGACTCCGGGGCCATTCTTCCAGCGTCGGCCGCTTCCGCGGCTGCGATCGCTTGACGGGCATCACTCATTTCCTGGACAGGCGGCGACGTGATGCACGCAGACAGCAAAGTCAACGCAAGTATGGCTGGAATAGCAAAATAGCGGTTCATTGAAGGCAACTTCTTGTTTTTTTACGCCCTTATGGGCGAAACGTATCAAGCTCTCCGGCATAACGTCAAGCGCGCGTGCGGGTACCGGTGATACTGCTGGATTGCGGTGGCAAGGCTTCATACACTACGCAGGCATACCGCGCTGACAGCGCTTTGCCGCCATGCCATACGTCCTGAGGTCCAACCATGACAACCCGCATTTTTCACAACCCGCGCTGCTCGAAGTCTCGACAGGCCCTATCGCTGCTGAATTCGCGACAAATCCCGGTCGAAGTGATCGAGTACCTCAAGAACCCCATAGAGCGGCCAGAGCTTGAACAGTTGTTGGGCCAACTTGGGTGTTCTGTGCGGGATATTCTGCGCTTCAATGAACCAGAGTTCGGCGCGTCCGGCTTAAGCAAAGATGCGCCAGAAGACACCCTCAAGGACTTGCTGCTTGCGCACCCAAAACTACTGCAAAGGCCTATCGTCGTTCACAACAATGCTGCGCGAATCGGCCGCCCCCCTGAACTCGTTTTGGAACTGTTTGCGTGATAAGCGCAAAGGTGCTTGTTCTTTACTATTCGCGAACGGATAGTACCGCCGAGCTTGCTCGCCATATTGCGCGCGGAATAGAGGCCGCCGGGGCGGAAGCCGTGGTTCGGACCGTGCCTTCGGTATCCCCAAATGCAGCCGCGCCGGCTGAACCCATTCCGCCAAGCGGCCCGCCCTACGCGACCCCCGACGACTTGCGCAGCTGCGACGGTTTGCTCTTGGGAAGCCCAACTCGGTTTGGCAACATGGCTGCACCACTGAAATTTTTCCTGGAGCAGACGAGTGATATCTGGCTCAGCGGGCAACTCGTCGACAAACCCGCTGGCGTTTTCACGTCTTCTACATCGGCTCACGGCGGGCAGGAATCGACGCTGCTGACGATGATTCTGCCGCTGATCCATCACGGCATGATTTGGGCGGGCGTGCCGTACACGCTCAACGACCTCTTTGAGACGGATACCGGCGGCGGCCCCTATGGCGCGTCGCATGTTGCAGGCAGCCAACGCACGGAGGGATCGTTGTCAGACGACGAAGCGCGAATTGCCCACGCTCTGGGGCAGCGCGTTGGCCATCTAGCCATCAAATTGCGCAACGGATAACTCGTGGCACTGGTGTATAAGGCCTGCGTAGCCACGCATATTTTAGTCGGCGTTCTGGGTGCGGTGATTGCCTGGCAAAGCAGCGATCACACGGCGATTCGATTGGCATTTGGATGTTTGCTGGTCTTGCCGCTGGCGCTGTCAGTGCAAGGGTTATGGCGCAGGCAAATCACAGCACTGCGCTGGTTGTCGTTGCTATTCGTTCTATTGGCAGGTGTTGGCGTGGTCGAGGTACTCGCAAGCAACCGAGGCGGAATTGAGAGCACGTTTCTGGGAGCCGCGTTGCTCGAACTCAGTCTTGTGATGATTTTATTGCGTCACCCGCATCCAACAACAGCGCCCGGATCAACGGCACCGTGATTTTCTTCTGTGCTGCCAGCGAGACGGCATCCAGACGTTCCAGCCAATCGCATATGGCGCCCATATCCCGGGGGACCCTCGACAGCAGAAACCGAGCAGCCGTTGCATCGAGTTCCAGCCCCCGGCTGACAGCTCTTTGCCGCAAGGCCCTTTGCTGGCCAGGCTCACTCAAACTCGCGATTTGATAGACCAGTGCCGCTGTCGCGCGCGAGCGCAAATCACCCAGCTGCAGTCCAGAATCTTTCGGTAGCGAATCGGCCGCCATAATCAGGGTGCTGCGATTGGCCATGAACGCGTTTGTGACGCCAAATAACGCCTGCTCCCAATCGGCTCTGCCGCCAGCTTGATCGAGATCGTCAATCGCCAGTACGTCAAGCTGCTCATAGCCATCGAGGACCGTAGGCTGCAACGAATCTATCTGCGCCAACGGCACATACATCGCCCGCCGACCGGCCGCTGTAGCGGCATGGCAAACGGCTTGCAGCAGATGCGTCTTACCTACGCCACTAGCGCCGGCCAGCCATACAGTTTCAAACCGCTCACCGCGGGCTGCAGCACGCAGATAAGCGACGGGTTCAGCGTTGCTTTCAGTAATGAAATTATCAAACGTGGCCGCCGAACTCAGCCGCAGCGCAAGCGGCAGTTGCTTCACAAACTTGGCCCCACCGGTCACATCAGGCACGGGGACTCAAACGGCCATGTGTGTTTTCTGCTTGGCCCGCAAAGCGAGGCGAGACCAATGCAGCACATAGTTAAGGCCGCTCACAATACTCGTGAATACAACCGCGGCACCGAGCACGAGCAACGAAACTTCGGGTGGCCAGGCAAAGCCGGAATGCGTAATGACGAACACTACAAAACAAAGTTGACACGCAGTATTCAGCTTGCTTATCAACGTTGGGCGACCGCGAACCGGCTCGACGAACAACTGGTACGCGATCGCACCTAATACGATTACCACGTCACGTAACAAAACGATGGCTGTAACGCCAATGGGCACAAGACCCAGATTAGTCAAAGTCAAGAATACGGCGGTCATTAATAACTTGTCGGCTATCGGATCGAGCAAGCCCCCTATCCTCGTTCGCCAGTTAAAGGTCTTGGCAAGAAATCCATCCAAGCCGTCCGAAGCACCGGCAAGCAGGATGAGCGCCAATGCAACGGCATAGTTACCTGCTAATAACTGGAGAACGATTGGAACGACGAGAACTATTCGGACCAGGCATATCGCGTTGGGAATCCAGCGCCAATTCATTGCAGCGCAGAACCTGCGCGAACCAGTGCCGGGACAACCGACATTTCGAGCACATTGACGGTAAACGCCGGCGAAGCAAGACTCGGCTGTTGGCCAAACCCACTGCTTGGCTGATTTAGGCGAACCACATTACCAAGTGTCAATGTTCTTCCCAAGATTTCGGCATCGCCGCGCGATTGGACGCGCAACAACAATTCGGAACCGCTGAAGGAATCGACATCGACACTGGACAATATGCTGACCGAGTCCAAATAGCTCATGACGCGCGCGTAGTCGTCAAAACTCTCGACACCGGAAACCCTCAATAACAGCGGTCGGTCGCCGCCAATGCTGCGATATCGCACCGCAAGTGTGTCTGCCAGCCAATCGATGCCTTCGCCGAAGCCGGCACCGGGCAAAGAGCGTCGCTCACCGCCAATATCTAATAGCCATTCGACATCCGTGCCGATGGCACTTTCTCTGACTCGGCCGATCAGCAACCCATCCGCCCCGTAAGCTCGCGATGCCGCCGCTACTACGTCAAACGAATATGACCAAATATCGTCGACGTCTACAAAGCCTAGATCGCGCGCCCCGAGCCTCGGCAGGACATACGGCAGTCCGCGGAGCGAGGCTGCGCCGGTGATTTCATCTCGCAAGCCTACCAAAAGATCCTGCATATGCTCCGTGTGTTCGTAGCCGGTATCGAGCTCGCCACTCGAAAGAATCGCCCGTTGCCCGAATTGATCCAAGACTGCAACCCAGACTGCCGTTTGCGGCCGCTCCGCGCCCCATACCGGCCAGTTGGCGTTGGCCAGCGCGCGGTTCACTTCGTTCCGATTGAAGCTGACTCGCGCTTCAGTCGCACTGGGAAACCCAAATGAATCCATATACCGATCTGCGCTTTGCAGCAGCGGCAATATTTCCGGCGCCGCTACCGCACTCCGACTGCCTGTTACCCGAGTAATGACTTGTGCCATAGCCCGCTGCAGAGCATCTATGCGCGGATCTTGCGCGGACAAATCACGCTCCAGCGTCACCGTGTAAAGATCTTCTATGACGGCTGCAACCGAGTATCTCGGCGCAAGCAGCGCGAAACCTATGGCAAACAGGCAGGAGAAGAAGCGCGAATGCCGCTGAATTGTCTGACGAAGTGTCGCCATGGGTTGCTAACCTGTCTCATCTGTAGCGGGTCGCTTATTATACCGGCCTATTGCAGGTTAACTTCATCCGAGATCGTTTTAATGAATGCGAAGCCGCCGCTCACTTACAAGCAAGCCGGGGTCGATATCGATGCAGGCGAACAGCTCGTTGAGCTCATAAAGGGTCCGGTAAAGGCGACGCTGCGCCCCGAAGTCCTGGGCAGCCTGGGCGGGTTTGGCGGCATGTTTGCTGTGCCAGCCGGCATGCAAGACCCGGTGATGGTCGCCGCAACGGACGGTGTGGGCACGAAACTCAAGCTC
This sequence comes from Rhodospirillales bacterium, assembly GCA_024640665.1. Taxonomy (GTDB): domain Bacteria; phylum Pseudomonadota; class Gammaproteobacteria; order Steroidobacterales; family Rariloculaceae; genus JAHEEO01. The sequence goes on from JAHEEO010000214.1 coordinate 4,580, forward strand.
GCGATGGAGTTCGATGCACACGATTCCGTCGGTATCGACCTGGTTGCCATGTGCGTCAATGACCTTATCGTCCAAGGCGCTGAGCCGCTGTTTTTTCTCGATTATTTTTCGACGCGAAAGCTCGACGTGCGTTTAGCCGAGAGAGTCATCAGCGGCATCGCGAAAGGCTGCCGCATTGCCGGAGCTACCTTGTTGGGCGGCGAAACCGCCGAACACCCGGGCATGGGCGCCTCCAAGGAGTACGATTTGGCGGGCTTTAGCGTGGGCATCGTTGAACGAAAATCGATTATTGACGGCAGTTCTGTCGCCGCCGGGGACCTGGTCATTGGGCTCGCGTCGAGCGGCCCGCACTCCAACGGATTTTCTCTTATTCGAGCCGCATTGGCGCAAAACCCAGCCGACATCGACAAAATCTTTGGCGGTCAGCGTTTGGTGGATCTACTGCTCGAGCCTACTCGCATCTACGTGCAAGCATTGCTTAAATTGTTCCAATTGCAGCGTCCAAAGGCGCTTGCACACATTACCGGCGGCGGGCTAACGGAGAATATTCCTCGCGTACTGCCGAACTCGCTGGCAGCGCATTTGCGCAAGGCTGCATGGCCGGAGCCGCCGGTGTTTGATTGGCTGCGATCCACCGGCATTGCAGAGAATGAAATGCACC
>JAHEEO010000215.1 GCA_024640665.1 Rhodospirillales bacterium
CGACCTGGCAAAACGGTGAACGATTTTCGGACATCGCGATATCCGTTGCGACTGCCTACCGCCGTGTAATTTCCGGGTCGTAGCTCGATCTGCGTCGCCATAAAAGTACCAATGGTTCCGACTCTGTAAACCGTAACATTCGTAAGCCCGTCAGACACGAACTGCACTGGCAGCGGCGCCGTGGCGGCGGCGATAAGCCGATCGAGATCGGCCAGTTGCTGCGCGAGCTGTGCGCCTCGCGGATCGATTCGAGCAGCTTCAGCGCGCAGACCTTGAGCATCATTCAGCACGGCATCCTCGAACAACAATCGTGGGTTCTCCAGCAGATTTAAAATTTTAACTTCGAGATCACGTCTCGCGCGCGACCTCGCCAGGCCTTCTATAGCGTATTCCAGCGTCGCATCGGTCTCCAGCGCCGCCTCGTACTGCGCAATCGCCTCAAGCCATAGCTCGCGTCTCTCAAAGGCTAATGCACGCACACGAGCCAATGCGATTTGACCAAGCCTCAGTCCTTCTTCAGCTTGAAACAGGCCATCGGCGGCTTCGCTGGAGTTCGGCCGCAACGCTTTCGCCTTGGTGAAATGATCCACCGCCTCTGCGAAACGACTTGCCGACAAAGCAGCGTAACCTTGCGATAAAAACTGCCCGTACCGATAGGCTTCCAAATCACCTTCAGCAGCAGCGAGCGCTTGTCGCGCAGGCGTCCACAGCGGGTCGATGGCCAGCGCCTCGCGATACAGACCCAAAGCACCCGGCAAGTCACCATCGGACTCGAGCCCGTTCGCCTGGCGCATCAATTCGAGCACGGCAGGCAACCGCTCAGCTCTCTGCGTGCCTGTGCGTGCAGCGATGTTGTCTGCGTCAATGGCCAGCGCGATCTCAAATTGAGCCAATGCCTCATCTGGCGCGGCGGCGGCCAGCGCCGCCTGACCGGCTTCAATTGCCGATTCAAGCAAGCGCTCAGATAACACCAACAGTTCATTACCGATCGCCAACGCCTGCTCATATGCTGCCGCCGCGCCGCGGAGATCATCGGCCAGATAAGCGTCGTCACCGTTACGCGACGTATCCTGGTACTGCTGCCAAGCGTCACCGCCCCACTGCTCGACCCCCTGCGAAAGCAAGCGGTCTTGTTGAGTCAACAAGCCGGCGAGATCTCGCTGCGACTGCGCATCCAGTTCTGCTCGCTCTTGCGAAGATAACGGCGGAGGCCCTTCGAACGCTGCTTGTGTCGCAGTCTCAGGTACAACATCGGGCTGTGCACCATCGTTCGCACCCGGCAAAAACACAAAAACGCCCACGAGCAAGAAGGCCAAAAGCGTCGCGGCAGCAAGCAACCAAAAATTTCGTTGACGAGACGATCGTGCCGTCGAATCGGTGCCGGCACCACCCGGGCGCGGGCGCTCGATAGGACGAATGGTCTCCTCAAACAGGCTTTTGTCGTCCTGGCTCATCCACTTACCCTAATCTGCCCAACTCAGTGGAGTCGGAACTCAGGCCTCGGTCTTAGCACTCCCAGATTCATCTGCAATGACTTGCTCTGCTTCATCCGGAACCGGCTCGGTAGTAGTGGCGGTATCTTCAGGGACAATTTGCTCGGGTTCGAAAAACATCTCGACGTCTTGTGCTGGCAACCCTGTTTCGGAAATGTACAGCTCGCGCAACAAGTTCTTCCACTCTTGATACTGAATATCGGCAGTACCGGTTAGCCTGTGCTGCGTTCCCGCAACTTCAACAACGAGTGGCTCTACTTCATCGTCAAAGCTCGCCGAGAGTTCCTCGAGCGTCTCTACATGCAAGCGTTTTTCTTGACGCCGCGTAGCGCTGGTTCGCAGCATATCCATACCGATGTACATCAAAGTGTCGCGAATCACGCGATCGGAAAAGCCATTGTTGTTCGAATTATTTCCGTAAACGAATGAAGCAACGATGCTGGCGATGCCCATACCCGTTCTGAATCGAGATGAACGCGTAATCTCACGTATCTGGATGGCTTCTTCGCGCGAGTATTGTCGCCAGCTATCATAAGACTCTGCAGCGCTGCTGGCGAAGTTGACGTAGTGTTGATTCAACGTTTCGAAGAATAAATGCTCGCGCTGGCGGGCACGTTGGGTCCGTCCAAACTGCGGGTCGCCGACAGCAGGGAGGCGATTCAATGTGTAACTCCCATCTTTATCGGTAGTGACGTAGTCTGCAAATGCTTCAGGGCTCAATTCAGCCGCGTATCGCAACGCCGCCACACTGCGAATCCGTGCGGCCTCTTCGGCCGACATTTCCGCTCGGACTGCAGCGAGATCGTTGGCGATTTCGTTAAACAGATCTTGATAGGGATCCAAGCCACCGTGGCGCATCCGGTTATATGCACCGCCGGGAATCGCCACAGTATATTCATCGTCAATCCAGATATGGCCATTGGCATCTTTTGCATCGACCTGCACAGCAACGATTTCGCCGTCGGAATGCAATATTTCTGCTACGACATTGATATCGGCCGCAACTGTAGATTCTGGTGTTACCCAAACCGAGCCCCAATGATTGCTGCGACGCAACGTATCTCGAAGCTGCACGGCGAAGTACAGCGCTTCGGTACGCCGGATCTGAACGAACGTGCCCTCCTCGATGAGTTCTTCCAACAACTCCATTGCGATTTCGCCATCTGGAACGCCGGGATCGAAAACCACGACACCCACATCCAATAGCGACGACTCGGCAATGACTTCGTCAGAGGGAACGAGATCGACACTATGCGCGACGAGCACTTCCGAAGTTGAACAACCCGTGAGCGCAAATGCCGTTATTAGAGTTGCGATCGTTGTAATTCGCATAAATCTGTCCTTGATTCTCTATTGCCGCCCCAAAATACTCTTGTACGCTGTGTACTCATCCCAAAGCGCTGCACGTAGAAATGGATCCTGCTCTTGCGTGGCGGCTTCGCAAAGCTGGCGCGCCACGGTGTCGGAATCATCACAGCCTTCGACCTGCTGCACGGTTCGCTCGCGAGGCGCGCCACTGGGTTCACGGTTCATACCGCCTTCCTGGCGCGGATCCGTGTCAAGCGGGTCGCCGGCGACACCGCTACCTTCAGTACCCGCAGCGTCACTGAGCACTTCGTCGGCTGCCGAACCGCCGACAGTGCGGGCTATCGCACCCTGCTCTTCAGCGATAACGCTATCGAAGTCGCCGAGCGCTCGATCGAACTCGTCTTCAGCGCCGGATCCAGCCGTTCGACTGTCGCCAGCCGCATTGCCGCCAAATACGTCTTCTTCGCCTGCGCCGCTGCCGCCGGCCTGCTGGCCGTCACCGCCACCATCGGCACCTGCCGAACCGGCTTGCTGGCCGTCACCGGCGCCGTCGGCACCTGCTGAACCCGCCTGCGAACCATCGCCCGCGCCGCCGGTATCTGCCGTGCTGCCTGAACCGTCTGACTCGGCGCCACCAGACCCGGAGCCGCCAGACCCGTCTGGCTCACTACCTGCACCGGAACGACCGCCGTCCGCAACGCCTTCGTCACCTTCGGACCCGCCTGCGCCGCCAGGCGAACCCGGCGGAAGCCCGGTATCTGCGCCACCCGGAGACGGGATGCCGCCACCCGGAGACGGGGTGCCGCCGCCTGGAGACGGGGTGCCGCCGCCTGGAGACGGGGTGCCGCCACCCGGAGGCATCGGCATGCCGCCACCCGAAGACCCACCAGACATACTGGTGCTAGCACAGCCAACCAGCGCGGTCGCAAAACCCGTGATCAGCATTAATCGAATTGACGCAAGCTTCATTTTCTACCTCCCCCGAATGATTTCGAGGACGACATCAACTAATAACAATGTACTCCGCTTCGCGGAAATTGTCGTCTAGCAGCGACGGGATGATCAACTGCTATCAAGTCGACCGCAAACGCTCTGCAAATATTGCATAAGCGTGCGTTTTGGCGTCCAGCCAGGCCAGCGAAAACTCATACTTATGCAGCGAATCGCAGCCCCTGCCGCTAGCGATGGACCCCGTGATAGCTGATACTATTGCATAACATTCGCGTTCACAGAGGACATCCATGAGAACCATAACACCTATCGCGGGCCTGCTTCTATGGACCATAAGTTTTGCCATAAGTGCCCAAGAAAACGCGCTGCCGCGCTCGCCAGCACCTGCGGGGGCAAACGTTTACATCATCTCGCCCGCAGACGGTGAAACCGTCTCCGGCCCGGTAACCGTCAAATTTGGGCTCAGCGGCATGGGCGTTGCCCCGGCTGGCGTCGAAAGGGCGAATACCGGGCACCATCATTTGCTCATCGACGCCGCGACAATGCCGTCAAGCGCCACACCGCTTCCGGCCAGTGACCAGGTTGTTCACTTTGGCGGAGGACAAACTGAGACGACGCTCGACTTGGCTCCTGGCACGCATACGCTGCAGCTCGTGCTCGGCGATCATTTGCACATCCCCCATAATCCACCGGTACGTTCAGCACAGATCACAATTACCGTGACCGCCGACTGATCAGCTGGCCAGCGCGCTCCGGAGAAACCATGCAGATTCGCGAGGATTTTGTTGACGCAGTCGGTAATACACCACTGATAAAACTCAAAAAAGCGTCAGAACTCACCGGCTGTAACATCCTAGGCAAGGCCGAGTTCCTGAATCCAGGCGGTTCCGTCAAGGATCGCGCCGCCAAGTACATTGTTCTCGATGGCGAAAAACGAGGGGTAATCGAACCAGGGGGCCTCATTGTCGAAGGCACCGCCGGCAACACCGGCATTGGGCTTGCCCTGGTTGGCAACGCACGCGGCTACCGAACGCTGATACTGATGCCCAATACGCAGTCGCAAGAAAAAATGGATGCACTCAGGCTCTGCGGGGCAGAGTTGCGGGCCGTTCCAGCCGTTCCATTCAAGAATCCGGACAATTACGTGCACATTGCCGAGCGCACTGCGCGCGAATTATCAGGCTCCGAACGGCATGGCGTTCTCTATGCCAATCAATGGGATAATCTGGCAAATCGCGACGCTCATATAGACGGCACTGGCCCGGAAATCTGGGCGCAAACCGACGGCAGCGTCGACGGCTTCACATGCGCCGTAGGTACCGGGGGCACGCTGGCCGGCGTCAGCGAATTTCTTAAACATAAGAACAAGAAAATCGTGACCGCGGCAGCCGATCCGGACGGGGCAGCCATCTATAGTTGGATCAAAACCGGCGAACTGAAAGGCGAAGGCAGCTCGATCACCGAAGGCATCGGCCAGGGACGCGT
>JAHEEO010000024.1 GCA_024640665.1 Rhodospirillales bacterium
GAAACTCCCCCTCCTACTGGATGTTCAGGTGGCGAAATATACATCAGCTGTGCTGATTTGTGCCATTGAGCCTGGCTAGCCAAACAAGGTACGGTACTTGCCGGTGCCTTCGCCATCAGCTGCAAGCACTTGACAAAACTCTTCGCCAGTCATCGGGTCGCCAAACAAATGCCCTTGTGCGTAGTCGCAGTTTTCAGCCTTTAGAAAAGCCAGCTGTTCTTCAAACTCAACGCCTTCAGCAACAACTTCCAGGCCGAGGCTGTGTCCCATTTGGATGATGGTTCTGACAATGGACGCATTGTCCCGGTCTATTGCAACGTCTTTTACAAACGATTGGTCGATCTTTAGCGTATTGATCGGAAACTGCTGCAGTGCGCTGAGCGAGGAATAGCCAGTTCCAAAGTCGTCAATTGCTAAATGCAGCCCCATGCCGTAAAGCGCGTCCAGAATTCTGATGGTCTGGTTCGTGTCTTCCATTAGGGTAGTTTCGGTGATTTCGAGTTCAAGACAAGTAGGCGAAATATCGTACGACTCGAAAGTCTCGCGAACTTTCTCAAGGAATCTGCGCTGCTGTAATTGGCGTAATGAGAGGTTTAAAGAAACTCTGCAAGGCGATGGAACAGTCTGTTGCCAACGCCGATAATCTGCGCACACTTTATCCAAAACCCAATCGCCGACCTGAACGATCAAATTGGTTTCTTCCGCGAGCGGAATGAAGTCAGATGGGAACAACAATCCATGGTCTGGCTGATCCCAGCGTATCAATGCCTCTGCGCCCTCAATTCGGCCGCTTCTGATCCCGTATTTTGGCTGATAGTGGAGCCGTAACTCGTCGTTTTCGAACGCCCTGCGCAACTTGCTCTTTATCATGATGCGTTCGACTGCTTCGACATTCATGTCTGGAGAGTAAAACTCATAACAGTTGCCGCCAGCCTTCTTGGCTTGATATAGGGCGGCGTCAGCATTGCGAATCAGATCAATGACGTTGTCGCCGTCCTGCGGGTATATAGCTACGCCGAGGCTGGCTGTCATAAAGACTTCTTCGTTGTGGACATTAAATGGCTGCCCAACAGCCGCAAGCATGTCATCGGCAAGCGCTCCGAGCCGCTCGGTAAGATCTTCTACCGGCTGCATGCCTACGACCAGCACACCAAATTCATCGCCTGCCAAGCGACCGGGTGTCGCGCTTTCTGGAAGCATTTCGACTAAACGTTGAGAGAAAATCTCAAGCGCAGTGTCGCCGGCCGAATGCCCAAACGTATCATTTATGTCTTTGAATCGATCTATGTCCAGATACATTAATGCGACGTGGTGATGCGCCCGTTTTGCGCGGGCCAGGCACTGCTGCAGGTAATGTTGAAATTGCATCCGATTCGCAATTTTCGTAAGCGAATCGGTACGAGCCAAGTAACGTATGCGTTGCTCTGCCTTTTTTCTGGCGTCAATATTTTGTGCGGCAAATATCAATTTTTCGTCATCAGAGCCGTCGTTGAGTTTTGAAACGAGATACGAAACAAATAGGCAGCCGTGGTCGCCGGTCCGCAATTGAGCCTCTGTCGGTCGCGCAATGGTCGTTGCAGCGATGGTCTTGTTATCCGCCGTGCTCAACCAGGCATCAATCGGCTGCAATACAATTTCTTGAGCAGGTAATCCGACGAGCGCTTCGGTGGCGCCGTTAACATGTTGAATTATGCCGGCAGTGTCCGTGACAAAAATGGCCTCCTGCATGTTCGACAACACTTGTTGAAGTTGTTCTGTTGAAACCGGCTTGGTTCTTTGTGCGTCTGCAAACCGAGCCGCAGCGTCGGTTAGTTGGCTCAGCGCAGGCAGATCTCTATCAGCTGGTTCGGCAGCTACGTCTGCTTCGGGGTCTTCGAGCGCTTTAATAATTTTACCGACGGCAGTGCGTATCAATCGCGGCAAGCGCCACACTGCAAGACCCGCAACAATATTCGACGCGACGGCGAGCAGGGCCAAGGTCCACCGAATGGCACCCCAATGTGTGGAGTCTTCTGCGCTAAGCTGTGCAATCAATAGGCCAGTGAGCGACAGCACGGTTACGATCAGCGCTGTGATCGCTATCGATTGATGCTGCTTAAAACGGGGCATGGATGTTGTATACCGACTTTAGTCTATATTCTTATTGTTTCAGCTGAGCCTGCTTTGCCCGCTCACCCCCGTGAAATCAGCCATTACTAGACAGCTTATTTGCACAGATGAATTTTCAAACAGTTTATCATGAGCGCTAAAACCGAGGCAGTTTTAGCGGATTTCAAGCCGCCAATCGGGATTCGAACGCCGCATATACAGTCGATTTTGGGCGCTTGGTCGTTACGTGGCCAAATAGTCAGGTACCGAACTCGGGATTTTGTCAAAACGGCAAGCGCAGAAATGATTCATTGTGAGGCCGGTGTCCGTTTGTTGGCAAAGGTCAATAATCCCGCTCATTCGCCGCAAGCCCTTGTGGTTTTGTTGCACGGCTGGGAGGGGAGCGCCGATGCAACCTACGTCGTCTCGGCGGCGCATCAACTGCGCGCACTTGGTTGTAAGACCGCTCGCCTGAACTTTCGCGATCATGGCGGCACTTGCGCGTTGAACGAAGGATTATTCCATTCGTGCAGAATAGACGAGATTGTCAGCGCGGTTAGCGTTATTCAACAGGCAAATCCGGGTTTGCCTTTGTACTTGGTCGGGTTTTCGCTCGGGGCAAATTTCGCATTGCGCGTCGCGGCACGTGCGAATAGCGCGGGCATACAGTTACAGAAAGTGCTGGCGGTGTGTCCGGTTTTGTCCCCGACACGAACGATGCAGGCGCTCGAGCAAGGCATGTGGATTTACCGGTACTACTTCTTGCGCCGCTGGCGTCGTTCTTTGTTGATGAAGGCGAGTGTTTTTCCGCAGCTTTATCAGTTTGGCAACCTAAAAAGATTGCCCACGTTGACTGCAACGACGGACTACTTCGTCAAGCATTACACGGAATTCGAAAATCTTAACGATTACTTGAACGGCTATGCGATCACCGGCGATCAGCTGGCTGGCTTGGACGTTGAATCGATTCTCATTGCCACTGCAGATGATCCCGTAATTCCGATTGAAGATACGCAATATCTGGCCCGCACCGATGCGCTTCGGGTTCATGTCTTACAGCAAGGTGGTCATTGCGGCCTGCTTAAGGACTATTTTTTGAACAGCTGGCTCGACGAGTCTATCGATTCGCTATTGTTGACTTAGTTATCTGGTGACTGACGCCTGTCTTGAAACCGGATTGCCGGTGCCCCGCTGGTTACATTGAGCTCACCCTCGATTATTGCGCCTTCCGCAACAGCGATCGATTGACCTGTAATACTGCCAGTGATTTTTGCCGTTGGAGAGACTTCGACGCGTTCATGCGCAACGACGTCGCCTTCTACGGTGCCGGCGATGACGATGCTGGCAGCTTTCAACGTGCCAATCCAGCGGCCTTCTTTCGCCAACGTGACGAGTCCGCCAATATCGCAATCGCCTTCTACGGTGCCGCAGATGATATATGCGCCATCACCACTCAAGTTTCCCTTCACGCTGGCCGTTGCCGATATATACGTGGCTGGTCCGGTAGCAGAATCGCCAATTCGTCTTTTGAACGGCCTCATATGTTGATCCTCTTGTCAATCGAGCGAACCATAACCGATGTCGTTGGTCACGGCGACCATGTCTGTCGCAAGCCGTCTCAATGTGCCGTTGTTTAGTCTCAAGTGACTCTTTGTGTCACTGTGATCCGTTTCACACGCGAGCGCTGAGGGGTAATGATCTCGCCCATCTCCGGTGCTGGCACAAAGCTTGCTTCGAAAAAGCACTTCGCATACGGATTTAATGAAATGGAATCGACAATTGAAGTCATCGCAGTCTTGCTAAAAGATGGCGATGCCGATTGGCCGGCGGATGGCTTCGATTTAGAGTCAACTACTTGTTTGATTCGAAATTCTGAAGGCGATTTTCGTTTGCAGCGTGCTGATTCACAGGAGGCGCTGGAGCGCACCGCCGAAACGACAGGCGTATTCAAACAAGGTGAGCCGATCGTCGACCCGGCATCTGGCGACGTGATCGGCTATGAGCTCGAAGAGATTCATCGAGTCAATTTAGTTGCCGGATAGATTCGCCTGTCCAAGGCCCTATAATGCACGCCGATAAGCACACGGAGCACCTTCGCTCAGTGTTGACACATTGTGAGGGTTTCGCGACTTGTTCTCTCGGCGGCTTGAATGGATTGGCGTTACCGGTAATGAGGTTCTTTTACAGAGCGGGCTGCGCGGCGTAGAGAAAGAAACCCTGCGAGTGACCGATCAAGGCGCGTTGTCCATGGCGCCGCATCCCAAAGTGTTGGGTTCGGCGCTAACTCACCCGACCATTACAACCGATTACTCAGAGGCGCTGCTCGAACTCGTCACGCCTCCGCACCGGAGCAACTGGCAGACCCTGCAACAGCTCTGTGACATTCATTCATTTCTGCATCGCAGCCTGGACGGAGAACTGCTGTGGCCAATGAGCATGCCGTGCAAGCTGGGCAGTGATTCAGAAATTCCCATTGCGGGCTACGGCACTTCGAATGCTGGCATGATGCGCACCGTTTATCGGCGCGGCCTGGGGCATCGCTATGGTCGGTCAATGCAGGCAATCGCGGGCGTGCATTTCAATTATTCGCCGCCAATAGAATTCTGGCCCGCGTTTCAGGATGCCGAAGGCGATGCCGGCAATATCCAAGCATTTCGCTCCACGTCCCTGATGGGCCTTGTGCGCAATTACTATCGACATGCATGGATGGTTATTTACCTATTCGGCGCGTCGCCTGCTTTTAGCAAGTCGTTCTTGCCGTCGGGCAACAGTCTGCTAACGAGCCTTGATGCTGAGACTTGGTATGGCCCGCATGCCACGTCCTTGCGGATGAGCGATATCGGTTATCAGAATAAGACCCAGGCGCGCCTGCAGATCTCAGTTAATTCTCTGGACGACTACTTGCTGGGTTTGACTGCCGCGATTACGACTGAAGAGCCGCGCTATGCCGATATCGGAATAATTGACGGCGGCGAGTACCAGCAGCTCAATGCGAATGTCCTGCAAATAGAGAACGAGTACTACAGCACAATACGGCCAAAGCCATCTAAGGCTGCACCGCGCACAACGATCGGGTTGCGCGAACATGGTGTTGAATATGTGGAGGTACGTACGCTGGATCTCAGCCCGTCAGACCCGGTCGGAATGAACCAGAATCAGCTGCGGTTTCTAGAAGTGCTGTTACTGTTTTGTCTACTGGAAGACAGTCCGCCGATCGACCCGAGCGAACAGCAAGTGATTAGTGCCAGAAACCTGAGTATCGCGCGTGAGGGGCGCCGCTCAGATCTGCAATTGCCGACGGGTTCCGGATTAAAGTCGCGCACGGATATCGTCGCGCCATTGCGCTCCCGTTTACTGGCTGTCGCTGCCGTACTCGATGGGGAGGGTGGCGCGTACAGCGCCAGCGTTGGCGCGCATCTGCGCATGCTGGAAGAGCCAGAGTTAACGCCATCGGCTGTGTTGATGCGCGAACTCCGCGAAACGGGTGCGTCGTTTGAAGAGTATGGGCTCGAAGTGGCTCGACAGCACCATGCCTATTTCTTGAGCCTCCCGATCGAATCTAACAAACTGCAGGAGTTTCAGCGGGAAGCGGCTGCTTCACTGGATACGGCGCGTTGGCAGGAACAGCAGGATGTGCAGCGTTTTTCTGAGTATCTCGGCGAATTCCTGCAGCGGGTTTGAGCACGTTGGTGAGCACAATCCGTGCCAATTTACAAAATTGTGATGAGCATTGAGGTGTCTGAGCCTAAAGTCGCCAATACTGCCGCTTTAGTTGTTTGAATTGCGGCATGAAAGCGACGTTTATTTTCGGGTTCCTATTAGGCTTTATCGGGTTGCTGCTTGGCGCATATTTTGTGCCATGGACAGTAAACGAGCGTGTGGCAGCCATTGCCGGCGTAGCAATGAACGGTGGGCGCCAGGAAACGTTCATCATTAGGCTTCCAGCAGACCGGATAGTCTCGGTAGGCGGTACAGCTGCGGCGCCGCTGGCAACCGATCCAATCGCACGGATTGAACCAGCCGCCGATCTGGCAAGTTCAGCGTTCGCAGCCGAGCAGTTCAAGGTTCGAAATCTTGATGGCGTGGTTGTCGGTGTAGGCACTCGTCATTGGGTTGCGGCGGATGGATCTGCGGCAAGTACCTGGGCAGTGAGCGTCCCCAGTCGCGGCACAATCGTGTTCGCCGGGGAGGGCGATACCCCCGCTCGGCTTCGTGATGCTTTGACGCGTGCTGGATACCGGCAAGGTAGTGAATGGACAGGTGAAATCAGTTTTGATGTGGCCGACGAGAGTCCGAGGGTAGTTACCGGCACAGAAGAATTCGGTCGTGCTGCAGGTCGGTTTATGGAAACCTGGACAATCACCGGCGTGACGAGCGAAGGTGAGCTTCGCGGCACGATTACGCTAGATACAATCGTGAATCAGTCATCATGAAATGGTTTTTAAATTGGTTGTTGGCCGTATTGCTGGGCGTGATTGCCGCGCTGACGGTTCTCTACTTCAATCCGTTGACCGACGAAACGACAGCGCAAACCGACACGACTGCAATGTTGCGCTATGAACTTGGGCCTTCCACACTCGCCTTCACCCACGGTGATCGACTCGGTCTGGACCTTCAGCCTCAAGGGGTTCCGGCGTTGTGGGAGGTGACGATCAACAATAGCGTGCTCGGATTGTTCGATTTGAAAAATCGGCAAGGTAGCAGCGTGGCAATAGCAACGCGCATCAGCAAACTATCTCGCAAAACGAACCCGGTCACGACAGGCATCGTCGTATCAGATCACTGGCTAGTCACAGTGCCAGGTGCAGGGAGTTATTTCATCGAGTCTTCCGAAAACTTGTGGCCACTGCTGCGCGACACGGTGGTACGCACGAACTTACTGCGGCGTCCATGGGAGGGCGTGCGGCGCTATCAACCTACTGAAGGGCCGGAATTCAATGGCGCAGCACGCGTGACGGGAACAACCGGGCGGTTCAAAAACGCGCGAGGCACCGCTGTAAACACCGTCGAGCTCCGCGATTATGTTCGGCCGTCGCAGCTACGCAATGCAATGGCTGGCGAGTTGAGTCTAAATATCGTGGTTGATGCAACGCCAGACTCTGCGGCTACGAATTCGGCAGAAACGCGCTGAGATCCTGCTCCAGATCTGCAATGGCCTCGGGACTTGGCTCCGCATGTGCACTGAGCAAACGCTTTGCCAAGATGAAGTCCTTGGGGCTATTGACAGCATCGACGGCGACGAGCCGCTTGCCCTGCATGTAGTACACCGCAAACTTTCTCTGGCGGGTGTCACCACGCATTATGGTCTGGTCGTAGTCGAGCGCAAGGCCGGCGATTTGGAGTTTTAGGTCGTATTGATCTGACCAAAACCACGGTACGTCCGTAAACGCCCGCGGCTCGGCAAACATTGTGCTCGCCGCGGACTTGCCCTGCTCAATCGCGTTTTGTACAGATTCCAGCCGCACCCGAGTGCCGATCCACGGGTGGGGATGACTCGTGCAGTCACCGAGTGCGAACACTCCTTTGACATCGGTCCGCGTGTACGGGTCTACGCAGATGCCATTGCTGCAACTAATTCCGGCCGCTTCTGCGAGTTGGGTGTTGGGCGTGACGCCAATGCCAACAATGACGCAGTCCGCGTCGTACACGGCATCTGCAGACGTTCGCACGCCAGTCACTTGAGTGTCGCCGAGAAACTCTGCTACTTGGGCCCCGCAATGAATCGATACGCCCCGTGACTTGTGATAGTCGGCGTAGAAGTCGGCAGTTGTGTCGCAGACAACGCGCCCAAGAATTCGCGGAGCTGCTTCTAGGACCGTCACTTTTGCGCCACGGGCAACGCAACTTGCTGCGACTTCGAGGCCGATATAACCGGCACCGACAATGACGACTCGTTTACTGGTTTTCAAGCGCGCTTGAATGGCGTCAACATCTTTGACCGTTCGTAAATAATGAACGCCGGTGAGCGCGGTTCCGGGAATGTCCATGCGTCGGGGCGCTGCGCCCGTTGCTAGCGCCAGCAAGTCGTAGTCTATGCGCGAGTCGTCGCTGAGCCGCAGCTGTCGTGAATCGGTGCGGATGGATTCTGCGCGAGTGCCCAGTAAGAGCTCAACACCGCGCTCCGCATAGAATTGCGGTGGTTTGATGAAGAGCCGATCTCGCTCCAACTCGCCGGCAAGGTATTTTTTCGACAATGGGGGGCGCTGATATGGCGCCTCGCTCTCTTCGCCGATCAGGGTAATGTTGCCTTCGAAACCAAGCTGCCTGCTGGATTGGACGAGTTGTGCAGCTGCTTGGCCACCGCCGACAATAACTAAGTGCTTATTCATCGATTACTATTACCTTCGCTTGTGCGCTGACAGATCTTACCTGAGCGAAGGGGGTGCAGTTTTGAAAATGACAACGGCTATTCGTATACGCCGATTCGGCGGCCCAGAGGTGCTTGAGTTCGAACAGGTGCCGGTCGAAGATCCCGCGCCCGGCAATGTTGTTGTTGCGCATACGGCAATCGGCCTCAATATGGTCGATACCTATTATCGTAGCGGTCTCTATCCACTGGAGTTGCCAAGCGGTCTTGGCGCAGAAGCTGCAGGTACGGTAGCGGCCGTCGGTGCAGGCATTCAAGATCTCGCGCCTGGAGATCGCGTGGCTTATGTCTCGCCACCGCCGTTAGATGCGTACGCTCATATGCGGACGATTGCTCGCCAATGGCTGGTAAAGTTGCCGGACTCGATTGACGACGAAACCGCAGCAGCCGCGATGCTGAAGGGCCTGACGAGTTGGTATCTTTTGCGGCGTAGCTATCGAGTCAAGGCTGGTGATTGGGTGCTTGTTTATGCTGCGGCCGGAGGGGTAGGGCTCATCCTGACGCAATGGGCGTGTGCTTTGGACGCGCGCGTGATTGGCGTAGTCGGATCCGCAGAAAAGGCGCCTTTGGCACATGCGGCGGGTTGCGAGTCCGTTTTGGTTGGCACCGACGCTGTGGCGTCACGCGTGCGCGAAATAACCGGTGGCAAGGGGGTGCCCGTCGTTTATGACTCAATCGGTCGAGTCACATTCATGGAATCGCTCGACTGCTTGAGTACGCATGGCACGATGGTATCTTTTGGCAACGCATCGGGTCCCGTCGACCCCGTGTCTCCTCTTGAACTATTGAAACGTGGTTCTCTGTATTTAACGAGACCCAACTTGTTCGACTTTGTTCGCGATCCGGCAGAGCTGCGAAGAGGAACGGAAGACCTCTTTGGCCTAATACGCACAGGTACGGTGTCGATCAATGTCCAACAACGTTTTCAACTGGCAGATGTGGCAGCAGCACATGCGGCGCTCGAGGGCCGTCGCACAACCGGCAGTACAATTTTGCTGCCGTAGGCGGCGCTTCAAACCCCTGCATAACGCCCCGAAACGACGCTGCCGAATCCGGGTTCGAGCCGTTAGGCTAATGCTCAATATATTGTCATGGAGGACGATATGCTCGAGCATCGCATCGAAACAAAGTTCAAAGAGCCTATTGCAATTGTATTCAGCGCATTAATGAGCGTCCTTGCAGAAAGATGCTGGGATACCGTTTTGTCTGTGAATGTCGCGCCTGTGATGCCAAAGTCCGGGCTCAAGTATGCCGGCAGGCATGGGCAACTGGTTCGGCAGGGAGAAGTGCTCGAGTGCATTCGACCCGTATCAATCGTGCTGTTGGAGTCGGCCCATCGCTCGGCTGCGACGGCTACGGTCCGTAAGCGCTGGCGAATCGAGCCGCTCGAATCTGAATCCCTTCTCCATGTTGAGGTGAAAGTAGCGCTGAATAGGTTTGCAAATTTCAATCGGCGCTTTTGGCTCCGATATATATGCAGTGACTGTCAGAGTGTCTGTGCAGCCGTGCAGTCAAAGTTGCGCAGCCAGAACCGCAAAAACCCCGGTCAAATCGGCACCGCGGGCCAGAATAACGGCAGAACCAGCATCGTGAGTGCAAATATCAGCAGTGTTAATGGCAAGCCTATTTTGAGATAGTCAGCAAACCGATAACCACCCGGCCCCATCACGAGCAAGTTCGCTGGATGGGATATAGGGCTGGTAAAGCTCGATGAAGCGGCCATTGCAACGGCCATCATTGCAGCATGCGGCGCAACGCCGAAGTCCGTCGTCACCGATATGACTATGGGCGACATCAACACGACCACGGCAGCGGTTGGAATAACGATCGTGGCAAAAGAAGTTACCAGGAACAATCCGGCAATGACCCACCAAATTCCCAAAGGTCCAAGTAGACTCAGCGTTGCCTCTGCAAGTAAGCGGGCAGCGCCGCTTTGTTCCATGGCGACACCCAGCGGCAGCATCCCGGCGATCAGAAATATCGCCCGCCAATCAATGGCACGGTATGCTTCGTCCATAGTGAGGCAACGCGCCAGCACCATTAGCGTGGCGCCAATGACAGCGGCGATGTGAATCGGCAGCCAGCCGCTCAAGACAGACACGACAACAGCAGCGATGATGGCGCCGGCGATAGGTGCTTTGGATGTGTCTTGCGGTCTCTGCCCCAGTGGCGTTAGCAGCAGATAGTCCGAGTCGTTTTCGAGCAAGCGGAGTTTTTCGCGCGGACCCAGTAACAACAGTGCGTCGCCGAGTTTCATCACCAATTTATGGAGATTCAAACGGATGGGTTCGCCGTTGCGCCAAACTGCAACCAATTCAAGTCCATACTTGTCGCGAAGGTTCAGTTCCGGCAATGGCTTGCCGATGAGGTTTGAGCGGGGATCAAGCGTCGCTTCCGTCAAGGCAAGCCGATCGCCTTCGAGCGCATTGATGACGGCAGCGTTCTCAGTGTCGATTTCGAGTTCTTGCAGCCCCCGTAGGGCGTCAAGATCTTCCTCGCGCCCTTGGATTAGCAGTAAGTCACCACCAACTAGCGGGACGTCGGCCGGCGGCAAGATGATGAGTTTTCCGTCTCTGAATAATCCCAACAAATGAAAATCGAACGCGTCGCCAAATCGGCTGCGTTTGAGCAAACCGCCGGCTAAAGCGGACTCTCGAGGTACCCGAACGACAAACACATGTTCCTGTAATCTGTATACATCAGCGAGTTCGCTTTGATTGACAGCACGATAGCCGGAGAAGTCGTTGAAATGCGCCAAGCGTTCAACGTTATCGAGTTCTGTTTGCAGCAGCAGTACATCGTTCGCTCGGATTGGCACATTCGGCAGGTTTTCGCGTCGGACCATGTCGCCGCGGCGCACGGCCAGCAAGTTTGCGCTGTAGCGTTCACGAAATTCAGAATGGCTGAACAGCTGGTCAACTAAAGGCGAATCCTCCGCCACGCCCACCTCGATAATGGCGACATGCCCTGCAACCAGGCTCTGCAGCACCGGTGCTTCACGCTCTATGACCAGTTCGCTCCAGTGCCGGAATTCTGTGAATCGGTCGAGTTGACCTTGCACGACGAGTTTGTCCCCGGCTTGCAGAACGGTTTGCCTCGACGGCATCAGTTCGGCTGAGTTGTCGCGCCCCAGTGCCATGACGATCAGGCCTGCAGCAGAACCAATGCGGCTTTGTGCCAACGTCTTGCCAACAAGAATGGATTCTTCGGCGATACGCATTTCAATGCTGCGGGTATGTAAACCGTATTGCTTCCGCAGATTGCGCTGGCTGCGTTTGCGCCGGCCGATTTCAGTCTTGACCTTAGGTAGCCACAGGCGTCCAACAAGCGCGATGAATAAGGTGCCTGCGCAGAGCAGGATCACGCCAAGCGGTGTGAAATCGAAGAGTTGAAATGGCGCAAAACCGTTTGCGGAAAGCGCCTCGCTGATTAGTAGGTTCGGTGGCGTGCCAATCATCGTAGTCATGCCTCCCAACAAAGTCGCATATGCGAGCGGCATAAGCAGTCGCGATGCTGGCAGCCGAGTGCGCCGGGATATGTCCACCACGACGGGTAACATGAGAGCGGCAACGCCAATGTTGCTCATGAATGCGGATAACGAACCGGCTGCAATCATGATCACAAAGATCATGCTGACTTCGTGCCGTCCGGCCAGTCTTAATATCAATCGACTAATAAGGTCCGATATGCCGGTGCGAGTCAGGCCGTCGCTCAAAATGAAAGTTGCCCATACCGCAATTACCGCTGCGTTAGAGAAGCCCGCAACGGCTGCTTGCGGTGTGACGAGCCCACAGATTGCGAGGCTGCCGAGCACCATAAGTGCAACGACATCCATTCGAACTCGTTCGCTAACCAATAGCAGCAGCGCGACCAGCAATATGCCGAAGACAAGCGCGATTTCTAAAGTCATGAGCCGGCGCCGAGCAGAACGCTTACGCTAGAAACAGGCGATACGCTGGGTTCTCGGTTTCATCGAAGAATTCATAACCCAACGTTTCTAAATGCTCAGCGAAAATTGAGAAGTCACTCGAGGGCACTTGTATTCCGGCGAGTACGCGGCCGTAGTCGGAGCCATGGTTGCGGTAGTGAAACAAACTTATGTTCCAGTTATCGCCGATTGCCGTCAAAAAATCGTGCAACGCGCCGGGCCGCTCGGGGAACTCAAAACGATAGATAAGTTCGTCTTCCAGGCTTGCCACATATCCGCCGACCATGTGGCGGATATGTATCTTGGCTACTTCATTGTCACTAAGGTCTATTGCTCTGTAGCCTTGAGCTGCCAATGTTGCGATCAGAGCGGGAGTATCCGTTCGCGCATCTCCGAGCGATACACCGACGAAGATTTGCGCCGTTTTGCCGGGGCGCATGCGATAGTTGAATTCCGTGATGTTGCGATTGCCTATGAGCTCGCAAAACCGCAGGAAGGCACCTCGGGTTTCTGGAATTTCAACGGCCAACAGCGCTTCGCGATGCTCGCCGATTTCAGCTCTTTCGCTGACGTGTCTGAGGCGGTCGAAGTTCATGTTGGCGCCGCTATTTAGCGCAATGAAATGCTGAGCTTGGCACTGATATTTTTCGACATAGCGCTTCAGACCAGCCACGGCAAGCGCGCCGGAAGGCTCGGCAATGACGCGGCTATCTTCGAAGATGTCTTTGATTGCCGCACATATCTCATCGGTATCGACGAGAATTATTTCGTCGACGATTTCTCTGGCCAGCGCAAATGTCTGCTCGCTGACTCGGCGGACGGCGACGCCATCTGCAAAACTGCCAACTCGCTCAAGAGTCACGAGTTCGTTGGCTGCCAGCGAGTCATGCATAGCAGCTGCTTCGACGGGTTCCACGCCTATGATCTTGATTGTCGGGTAACACTGCTTGAGATAGGCGCCAACGCCGGCAAGCAGACCCCCTCCGCCAACTGGAAGAAAGACGGCATTCGGAATTTCTCTCCATTGTCTGGCCAGTTCTAAGGCGATGGTGCCCTGGCCGGCTATAACAGCAGGGTCGGCAAATGGATGTACAAATTCAAATTGCTCTGATTTAGCAATCGCTTGCGCATGGGCGTACGCTTCGTCGTAGTTAGCGCCATGCAAGACGACTTCGCCGCCGAGTGCACGTACCGACTCGACTTTGATTGTCGGCGTGTTCACTGGCATCACGATCACCGCGCGAATTCCGCGGTGTTTGGCCGCCAGTGCCACGCCCTGGGCATGATTGCCCGCGGAGCTGGTTATAACGCCGTTTGCCAGCACGGCATCGGACAGTTGTGCGATCTTGTTCTGGGCGCCGCGAATTTTGAATGAGAAAACCGACTGTAAGTCCTCACGCTTGATCCAGATGTCGTTACCGAGGCGTGCGGATAGCCGCGGAGCAGCATCGAGCGGCGTTTCTATTGCCGTCGCATAAACGTCCGCGTGCAGTATTGCATCGACAAAGGCGGCGGACAGTGGTCGTTTTTGGTTTTCAGTGTTCACAGCCGCCATATGGTAGCAGTGTTGCTAGGCGCTATCTCGTTGCTGTTGCGCAATCGGCCAGGTGCTTCGGCTGGCGTGGCTCCAAGCAGTCGACGAACTATTGAGCAGCGTCTTCGGCGCTGAGCAGGTCCGTCATGCGCCGGGCGATCTGGCTGTACTGGTAGGACGGAATTCGAAATCGCCACCCAGAGGTCGTTGTGTTGATCGCCTCGGCTTCGTTGGCTACTTCCGCAGACGGATCGGTATATGTTTCGTCAATGCTGGCCGCAAAAACGAGCCAGCCTTCGTCTTCGATCTGCATGCCTTGTGCTCGAACGATCAGGCCATCAAACGTCTGAAATTCTGTCGTCACTTCCGTTTCAGCTGTGCCCTGCGCAAAGGCTGCAACATCTTCAAGCCGCAGCTCTCGCAAAGCGTTGCCTAGAATATTAGCGACGCCAGGGTATTGCAGTTCGCGCCCTTGCGGGACGTCTGCGACGTCGAAGTTGGGCTGATCGGGCGCAGCCTTGAATACATCCACGCGCTCACCGTCGGCGTGTTGAATCAGGATACGTTCTACGCGTTGGCCGCGAACATCTATGATTTCAGGGAGAAGCCACTGTGCCGTGTCGCTAGCAACGTCGGGGTCTACATTGATCAAGTAACTTTGCGCGCCGTCTGTCAGGCGTGCATATCGATAACTAGTGCCTTCGGAATTGCCAAGCACGATACCGGGCAACCCCAAAGCCGTCGGCAAGAAGCCGATGGATAATCCGTTGGCCTGTGCATTTGCGATGTCTTCGAGACCGAGTCGATCGAAAAGCTCTGGATTTGCAGTTTTGGCCTCGACAATTGTGGCGTCGGCAAGCTGGCTGAGTGCGGCACGAATTCTTGCGGTATCGGCCCGATAGTCGTCGCGTTCGGCGACCGTCCACCCGGATTCCGACCTGTTCAACGTCGCGACGATTTCGTTGCCGCGCTTACGAATCACTACAGCTTCGACCTCATTCAGCTGCTCCTTTAGTTGCGGCGCGAACGCAGAATCGGCCATGTTGCTGCTTGGTGCCGGCCGCTCAAGCAAGAACGCAATTGCCACCAGCACGATGAACGCGCCGCCGATGATGCCGAGGGCGCGGCCGTTCACGCGTGACTCCTGCGGGGGCGACGACTGATGACCCACCTTATCAAAGCAAATATCAGCACTGCTAAGGGTATCAATCCGATATTGATCATCTTTAGTCGTGTCCCAAGCTGTTCTATGTCTGCATCCAGGTTTCTGCGTACGGCGCGCAGCTCCTGACGAATACGTACCTGTTCGTCGAGGAAGCGCTGCAGTTCGCGTTGTTGGCCTTCTGACATCAGCAATGAGCTATTGTCATCACGAGCCGCTTGTAGCTCGCCCAGATTCCTTTCAGTTTCAGCAAGTTCCGCCTGCAGGCGTTCTTCAGTTGCACGGAATTGCGCATCAGCCGCCACTCTGAGTTCTTCCACTTTTTCAAAGGGTCTCGTGAAGCTTGCGCGGCTGCGCAGCCCAATGAGCTCGGCGCTTCCTGAAAGGTTGTCGAGCGCGTTGACGAGAAAATCCCCGTTGCTTGCAAATGCCGTTAGCAGTTGTTGCCCCAAAAAATTCTGTGCTTGAACCCAAAGCCGGTCGCTCAAGATGTCGACGTCGGCAACCAGCACAATGTTGGCTTCTTCCGTGGCAAGCAAGGGTTGGAAATCGGTTGCGTCCTCCAGCGCTGGTCCGTCTGGGAAAGCCGTCTCAATGTGGCCGCTTAATCGTCCAGCAATGGTTTGCTGAACGCCGGTAGGCGTAAAGTTGTCGAACAGATCGCTTGGATCTTGCAGAGATTGAAACTGAGCCGCTGGCAATTTGCCAGATTCCGCGCTGGAACTCAGCAGCGGGGTCATGGTGAGTTGGCTGTCGTTGTTGAGACTGAATGAGCCGGCGACACCGACGTTAATGGATTGCAGGCCCGCAGTGATGACCTCTTCTTGGTTGATCGTATTCGCATCTAAGCCGATCAGGCCGATATGGCGAACGGGTCGCGACAAGCCAGTATTAATACTCAGTGCCAGCTGATTGTCGGCTGTCACGACGCTTGGGTCATAGTCGATGCCCCAGGCGCTGAACAATGGCTCGAGGCTAGAACTATTGGAGGCATTCATCCCCATCAACGGGTTTGCACCGCCACCCGCCACTTCGGCAACGGGATCGACAAATATTAATGCGCGCCCACCCCGCATAATGAACTGATCGATTGCATACAGCGAAGCTTCGCCCAAATTGGCTGGATGAATAAGCCACAATACTTCGACGTCCTCGTCGATGGTATCGAAGCCTTCAGCCAAGGTTCTGATATCAAAAACTTGCTCGGCTTGATCGATTGCAGCCCAGGCTTGTGTTGGCTGCTGGGTGCGCGAGTCAAACCCGCCGTTGACGGGTAAACTGGAATACAAGCCGATGGTCGTTTTGATTGGATTGGCGAGCGTGTAAATGAGCCGGGCAACATCGTACTCGAGAAAATTTTCTTTCGTGGGTTGAAAGAATGGAATGATTTCTTGGTCGCCAACACTGTTTGTGCCGGCCAGCCCCAAGTAAACCGACTCCGTCAGGCCGCCGAGGCTAACCGGCTGTAAGCCGAACTGCGATGCTCGGTCTTCATCTTCGGAAAACGGCAACGGATCGATAATATTCAAAATGAGTTTGCCGTCGGAATTTGCAGCAAACTCTTCCAGCATTTCCTGGACGCGCGTCGCGAAGCTGCGCAGAAACTGCACGTCACTTGTTTCCCGGTCCGAAAAGAAATAGTAAAGATTGATGGGCTCGTCAATGTTCGACAAAAGTGAGCGGGTCCCGTCCGAAAGTGTGTAGAGCTTGTTTTCAGTTAGATCTAATCGCATGCCGCTCAGCAGCGAATTGCTGACGATAACTGCTGCGATAAACGCCAGCGCCAGCAATACCAAGCTGGTAAGGCCAATCTTTCTCTGTTGTTCGCTATTCATGAGATCAATCCGCTTTTGTGAGTTGCAGAACAACGGTATTGGCATACAGGCAGCAGCCGATCAGCAGGCCAAAGTACACGAGATCGCGCAAGTCGATGACGCCGCGACTAATGCTGTCAAAGTGCGTAAGGAAGCTCAGGCTAGCGATGCCGTCGACCAATGTTTGAGGTGCCCATGACGAAAACGCATCGAGGACGAGCGGGTAACCTGCCAACAACAGCAAAAAGCATGCGACCACTGAAAGCACAAAGGCTATTACTTGGTTTTTTGTCATGGCGCTGATAAATGCGCCAAGCGCCAGGAAACCTCCAGCCATTAATGCGCTGCCGACATAAGCGGCAAAAATGGCGCCGTTGTCCGGGTTGCCCAAATAGTTCACGGTAATCCAGATTGGAAAAGTCAATGCGATCGCGATGCAAGTAAATGCCCACGCGGCCAAAAATTTGCCGACCACCATATGCCAGACTTCCAGTGGCAGTGTCATCAGTAATTCAATGCTGCCAGAGCGCCTTTCTTCTGCCCAAAGCCGCATGCTGAGCGCCGGCACGAGAAACAGATACAGCCAAGGATGAAACGCGAAGAATGAACTGAGATCGGCCTGGCCGCGCTCGTAGAAATTACCCAGATAAAAAGCGAATGTGCTTGCGCAGATCAGGAAGATCACGATGAATACGTAAGCGACAGGCGTGAGGAAATAGCTCTTTAGCTCGCGGCGCAAGACGGCAAGTGTTTCGCTCATGCGCCTACTCCATCTCCGGTCGTAATTGCACGAAATACTTCGTCGAGTCGTCCGGATTCGAGATGCAGCTCGGAAATCGGCCAATTGCGGGATTGGGCCAAGCCGCTCACTGCTGCGAATGGCTGCTTGCCAGCAGCAGGAAATGCCGTGATCAGTCCGGTGATCGAATCGACCGAAATCGTTGCCACTTCGCTTAGATTTGCGATTTCGCGTTTCGCGTCAGGCAGCGTCGAGGGATTCGTAAACTTAATTGATACGGCATTGTGGAAGCGGGACTGAGCCTCTAAGTTTTGTGGCGTGTCATCGGCGAGAATCTTTCCCTGAGCAATGATCATTGCTCGGCTGCAAAGCGCTTCGACTTCTTCCAGAATATGCGTCGAAATGACGATGATCTTATTCTTGGCCATGTTGTCGATGAGCGCTCGGACTTCGAATTTTTGATTCGGGTCGAGACCATCGGTTGGTTCGTCGAGTATCAGAACTTCTGGGTCATGCAGAATCGCCTGCGCGAGTCCTACGCGGCGCTTATAGCCTTTTGAGAGTGTGTCGATCGGCTGGTCCGCAACCCGATCCAGATGCAGTTGTCCGTAAACTTCATCCAGTCGCTGCCTGCGTTTGTCCGCAGGAATTTTGCGCACGTCGCTGACAAACTCTAGAAACGACCGCGGCGTCATTTCCGGGTAGCTCGGCGCGCCCTCTGGCAAATATCCGATGCGACGTTTTGCCTCCGTGCCATGGGTGGCGATATCGAGGCCGCAGACGCTAACGTGGCCTGACGAAGGCGCAAGGAATCCAGCGATGATGCGCATCGTTGTACTCTTGCCCGCGCCGTTTGGCCCAAGAAAGCCAAGTACCTCGCCGGGCTGGACTTGGAAGCTCAAGTTGTCTATCGCCGTTAAGGCGCCATAATGTTTCGATAGATTTTGACAGTTGATCATGGGAATCCACATCTGTACTGCCCAGTTGGTGGGCTATTTTGCAAACCTTTGCAGATTTTTCAAGACCCTGAATGCCGATTGCGGCGCTGAAGCCCTATGACGCTTAGCGGCCACCGAGTTCCCAGCTCGCTCACGTTCAATTCGAGCCCGTCTCGCAAGTCGGCATCGAGAATGTTCGGCCCGTAGACTACTACATGTCGATTGATGAGGTCTCAAATAGCTTACG
>JAHEEO010000216.1 GCA_024640665.1 Rhodospirillales bacterium
ATTTGCCACCCATCGCTACCTGCTCGAAGCGGCCGGTCTTGCGGCTGACTATCTGCGCATCAATGAAGCCACGATCACCGCCGCACGCAGAGCGCGTGTCGAAACGGAGCGCCCCGTAGCACTGGCCGGCGCCATGTCATGCCTTCCGCCGGGATTCGACGTCGTTAACTATCCGAACGACACCATCGCGCGAGCGGCTTATGTCGAGCATGCCGAGATGCTTGCTGGCTTTGGCGTAGACTTAATCATCCTTGAGATGATGCAAGACACTAAGCATTCGACTTGGGCGTACGAGGCGGCCAGCGCGACAGGTCTACCAGTTTGGCTCGGCATCTCCTGCAAGTTGGACACACCGTCAGAACGACTAGTCGCCTATGACTTTCCAGATGTTTCTCTAGATTCCCTGTTATCCCATTTGATCGCTTTGAAGCCAGATGCGATCAACATCATGCATTCACCTGTCGATGCGATTCCACCGGCCTTGCAAACAATACTGTCCAGGTGGAACGGCGTGCTGGGCGTTTACCCAGAACTTGGGTCTTTCGACGTCACAACGCGCACGCGAACGGCTAAGGTCGAGGCCGATGCATTCGAGGCGCTGGCAAAGCCTTGGCTCGAGTGTGGCGTGCAGATTATTGGCGGCTGCTGCGGCGCCGGTCCGGCTCATATCGCGGCCCTCAAACGGTTGATCGCGTCCATCGAATAACCGCTCACGGCTAGTCTGGAATTGGAATCTCCGTCGTAAAATGCGGCACATTGTAGCCTCGCTGCACTCCGGGACGTTTAGCGATCTGCCTATACCAACGTAATAGGTTCGGATACTCGGCCCATTCGATTCCCTGCCACTCGTAGCGCGATATCCACGGCCACACTGCGATATCAGCAATCGAATAGCTGTTGGCAAGAAACTCTGCCTCATTTAGCCGGCGATCCAGTACCTGATAGATACGCGCAGTTTCACTCAGGTAACGCTGCTCCGCGTAATCAGACTTACCGGGATTGAAGCGATGAAAATGATGGGTCTGACCGAGCATCGGTCCTACGCTGCCAATCTGCATCATCAGCCACTGCATCGCCTGCCACCGATCTTGCGCATTTTCTGGCATCAGAGTGCCGGAAATTTCTGCCAAGTAGAGCAGGATTGCACCAGACTCCATCAACCCCATACCCGCGTCTTGGTCGAAAATGGCGGGTATCTTGTTATTTGGGCTGATCGCCAAAAAGTTTGGTTCGAACTGCTGGCCTTGGGTGATATCGATTGCCTGCACAGAATAAGGAATACCTGTCTCTTCAAGCATGATCGAGACTTTTCTGCCGTTTGGAGTCGGCCAAGTGTACAAATCGATCATCAGGAAGCCCTAATCTGTGCCTTCGGTTCGAATGTTTATCAAGTGCCCACAATGCTTGCAGTGCACCGCATCAATTTCGTGACGCGTCAAGCCACAGGAAGGACAGTCCACCCGAACTTTAGAAGGTCGGAAGATTGTTTGCACGAGACGAATGAACAGTGCAACGCCGACGATCATGATCACGACTGCCAATAAACGGCCCGTACTACCCACCAATGTAATGTCGCCAAACCCGGTTGTGGTCAGCGTCGTAATCGTAAAGTAAAGTGCATCGATGTAATTATTGATGGAAGGATTCGTCTCGGACTGCAAGACGTAAACGATGGCAGTTACGACAAAAATAAACACCATTAGATTAATTGCGCTGAAGATGACTTCTTCATTCTTCGCAAAAAACTGGGACTGCTGCCGCAATCGCCGCGTGACGAGATACGAACGAGCCAAGCGCATGGCGCGAAGGACCCGCAAGAATGCCATATTGCCAAATATGACTGGCAGCAGCAGAGACACGATAATGGCAAAATCAACAACAGCAAGCGGCTTAGTAATAAACGCAGCCTTGTCATCATCTGCCAACAACCTGGAGATAAACTCGAGAATGAGCCAAACGGCAACTACATAGTCGATAGTTGCTATCCAATGATCGAATGGCAAGAATGTCGTCACGACAAAGTAAGCAAGAATCAGCAAATCAATTACAAGCAGTATGTAGCGCCCGCGCAGCGCTGATTCGTTAGTGCCGTAGTAGAGTTCCCGACACCAAGCAGTTAGGTTTCTGAACATGTCCACAGAAGATTCCAAAAATCCAGTCGAAACTCTACAGAAGAAATTGCCCGAAGGCAGCTTGATTGTCGGCACCGCAGTCAGTAACCGCTATGCGGTCGACTTTAGTGGCGAGCATGCGCACAAACCGATAGCAGTTGCACGCCCGGCAAATACGCAAGAATGCAGTCTAATACTCGAACACTGCAACGCCCAACGCCAGCCGGTTGTGATACAGGGCGGTCTTACGGGTCTTGCAGGAGGTGCGACTCCGCAGCCAGGCGAACTGGCCATATCGCTCGAACGCCTTACTGGAATCGAAGAGCTCGACAAGATTGCCGGCTCAATGACAGTGCTGGCCGGCACACCACTGCAAGTCGTTCAAGAGGCTGCGGCCGCCGCCGGCTTCATGTTTCCGCTCGACTTGGGCGCCCGCGGATCCTGCACAATCGGCGGCAATATCGCAACGAACGCAGGCGGTAATCAGGTCCTTCGCTTCGGGATGATGCGCAACTTGGTATTGGGGCTTGAAGCTGTACTTGCAGACGGCACCATAGTCAGCTCAATGAACAAGATGCTCAAGAACAACGCGGGATATGATCTCAAGCATTTGTTCATCGGCACTGAAGGCACACTCGGCATCGTTACGCGTGCTGTATTGCGCCTGTTTCCCAAGCAGCCCGCAAAGACAACGGCGATCTGCGCAGTCCGCAATTTCGACAGCATGCTGGAGCTGCTGGCGCAATTACAAAGCAGGCTTAGCGGTTCGCTGAGCGCGTTTGAAGCAATGTGGGCGTCCTATTTCGACTATGTGGTCGACCACGTAAACGGCTTGAAAAACCCATTCGATGCATCCCACCCCATTTATATATTGATAGAAACTGAAGGCCAAGATGCTGAAGCTGACATGGATCGTTTCCAAGCCGCACTAGAGGCACCGCTTGAATCTGAGCTCGTAATCGATGCGGTGCTTGCTCAGTCTGAACGAGAGCGTCAGACGTTTTGGAAGATTCGTGATGGCATTGGTGAAATTACACCGATGCTGCAGCCGATGCTGGCGTTTGACGTCAGCATGCCGGTGACTGAAATGCAGGGCTTTCTAAGCGATATCGATGCCGGATTCCGGTCCCGTTTCGGCTCCGTGCACTCATTGTTGTTCGGCCACATCGGCGACAACAATCTGCATATAGGCGTCACGACTGGAAAAGAATCCGATTTCGAGCAGCTCTGTGAGATTGTATATTCAGCAACCGGCGCACACGCAGGATCGATTTCCGCAGAACACGGTGTCGGCGTCTTACGCAAGCAATATTTGCATCACTCCCGCAACAAGGCGGAAATCGCTCTGATGCGCCGGCTTAAACAAGCGCTAGATCCCAACCAAATACTGAATCCGAGCCGGGTTATCGCGCCGTAGCAATAAGAGCAGCAACGCGCACCTTACCTGCAGATCATCTGCCTAATTTCGATAACCGCGACGCACGACTCCACGCGTCATTCCGTCTACGGTGCCTGAGTCGAGCCATTCGAGCGAAGCAGCAAACATATCGAGGTGAACCCGCTCCCACATTGCATTGTGCGAAGCACAACCCAAGTCGAGGAGCACTTTCTGTTCCGCACCTAAATCGTCGAACAAATCTCGCACTCTGTCTGCATCGACTTGCGCATCGTGCGCAGCAGCGATCATTAACGTTGGCGTGCGCGAACGGCTGACCATGGCCTGGTTCCACCCCCACACGGCAGTTCGTGGCGCCCTCCGCATTCCCGGCCCCCACGTCGCGCCAACCACATCCGATGCCAGCATTTCCGACCAGACACTCTCGGCAACTTCACGATCGTACTGGTTACTGCAGCCCACTTGACGGTTCCAGTTTGAAACGAAGCTCGCCTGGGACTGCGAAGTCATGACGGGACCGTCGTCTGCAGCCGGTTGTTCGCTCGGCAGATCTCGCGAGTAAGCGGGCGCAAGCAGTACCAGCTTGTCGACTTTGTTTGGATTCTGGGCCGCATAACCGCCGGCACGGGGTCCGCCGAGTGACCAGCCGAAGAGCGATACTCGCTCGACGCCACGCAGCTCGCGAATGTAGTCGACGGTGCGATTGATATCGTCCCAGTCAGATTGAATCGTCGTTGCAGGACCGGTTGCGCTGGAACGGCAAGGTGCATTGCGCAGTCGCAAGTCGGTTTGGTTATCGGCCGACAAGTTGCACGAGTTATTCATGATTGGCGGCCGGGTTGACCGTCCGTAGCCAGTCATATCCACAGAAAATACGTCATAGCCTGAAGCCGCGAGATAGGCCATCCAGCTGTAATCCTGATGAGGCACATCAAATGCCACTTCTGCGGGTGTGCCAGCACCATGAACAAACAATACCACTCTGCCTGCCAGATCGGCTCCACGCAAAGCAACTGCCGGCAGCACTCGTTCACGCAGATAAAGCTGCACGTATTGCCCTTCGATGGACGCTACCGTCGAACGCTGCATTACGTAATGATCAATACTCAAAATGGCATCGGAATCATCGGCTGATGCCGCACCAATGTGTCCCGCAAATACCAAATACAGACAAGCGAAATAGCAGCGTTTAACGGTTTGCATCCGGTGAATTCCTGTTGTCTTTATTGCCTTCGCTATCATCCTGCTTCGCCTCTTCTATCTGCTGTAGACGCTTTCGAATCCGGTTGAGCTTTCGCTGACGGTTGTGTGCTTGTTCGTGCGTCGCGATCCAGATCCCAACGAGCACCGCACAACCTAATATTGTGAATATCCAAAATATGGTGGGCATAGCGTAGCTTATTACTCAACTGCTGCTATTGATTGTAGGCGAGGAATGGCTGTTGAATCCATCAATTCAACGGCCTGTAGGATGCAACATCGGCTTTCCGCCTTGCAATATGGAACGACAGGGTTAGCATCGCTCTTTAGCCTTGGTTTGACATAGGATTCGCCATGCCATCTTTCGACATTGTTTCTGAAATAGATAAACACGAGTTAGCAAATGCAGTGGACCAAGCTAACCGCGAAGTAGAGACTCGGTTTGATTTCAAAGGCTCAAATGCC
>JAHEEO010000217.1 GCA_024640665.1 Rhodospirillales bacterium
GGACTAAAACTTTCGATTATCTTCATCGTGCTGCGACGCGCAACGCGATGAATATCAGCCTTTAACTTACAACGCCGCTTCAATCAGACGGCTGTTAATGGGGCGCTGAGCTCACCGAGCCTGTAAGATAGAAATTTCCTCGCGATCACTATGCCGTCGGGGCTTTCTATGGGGCGCTTGGTCTCGATAATTTACTCTTGCGTTCACTTGGCGGCGATGCCCTGGATTGCTTATCGCGTGATCAAGGCGGGCCGCTTTCGAGATTTGTTGCCGCGCTTCGGCGTCGGGCTCGATGTGCGGAGTCAGCGCTCAGTCTGGCTGCATGGCTCATCTGTCGGTGAGGTGACACTCATTGAGCCGTTGGTCAAGCAACTCGAACGAGATTATCCGCAGTACAAACTTGTCATCACGGCCTACACGCAAACGGGATTGGCCGCCGCAAAGCTGAAATTTCCGCGGCATTTAGTTTGGCCGTTTCCGTTTGATTTTCGGTTTGTGATTCGCAGGTTCATGCGGCAGTTGCAGCCTGAACTGTGTGTAATTGTTGAATCAGAGTTCTGGCCGAACTTTATTTCCGTTCTTGCTGATGCAGAGGTGCCTATTGCGGTGCTCAACGGCAAGATGTCATTGCAGTCATATCAATTCCATCGACGAACTGCTTTTGTTGCGCATGCGCTGCGCAAAGTTGACGTCATCGCCGTACAGGATGACAGTCATGCTGAGCGACTTGCAGCGCTCGGCATAGCCAAACGACGTATTCACGTCACTGGAAACATGAAATATGACCTGGTGACTTTGTCGGATGGCCGCGCGATGCGGGTGTCGCTGGGCATCAACCCGGGAGAAATAGTCATCATTGGCGGAAGTCTGCATGCGGGTGAGGACGATGCCGTGATCGATGCTTTTCAGCATTGCAGGCATGATGTGGCCGGTCTTCAGCTCATATTGGTCCCAAGATATCCGTCGGACGCGCAAGCAATCGAGCGCAAACTGCGCAAGCTTGGGATGTCCCTGGTGCGGAAGTCGCAGCTCGATGCTGCCTCCGCCGGGCCGGCGCAGCGTGCCTCGGTCATCGTGGTTGATACCCTGGGCGAGCTGCGCTCGCTGTATGCTGCTGCCGATATCGCGTTCGTGGGCGGCAGTTTGTTCTATCGTGGGCACAATAAAGGCGGCCACAACCTGATGGAGCCGGCAGCATGCGGTGTTCCGGTAATTTTTGGCTCGCACAATTACAGCTTCAAGGACGTCGCAAAACGTCTTGTGGCGGCTAACGGTGGAATTGAGGTGGCCGACGCTGAGAGCCTGTGTAGTGCGATTTCCGGGCTGCTTGGCGATCCTGGCCGGCGTCGTGATATGGGCATGCATGCCCGGCAAACAGTAGAAAGTGGTCGAGGTGCCACGGCGCGCAATATGCTGTTGCTGAAGACTCTGCTTGAACCGGGGCAGTATTAAACGGAAAATGCCGCGAGCACTCCCTTTGACTTGGAATACTTAATGAGTATTAAACGCGTACAGGTTGGCAATATCGATTGTAGCGCCAAGCAACTGTTCTTGATTTCCGGGCCGTGCGTCATCGAAGAGGAGTCTCTGATGATGCGTACTGCCGAGCGACTGAAGCAGATTGCCTTGGATTTATCCATTCCACTCATCTTTAAGTCGTCATTTTCAAAAGATAATAGAAGTTCGTTGGACTACTACCAAGGTCCTGGTCTCGATGAAGGGCTAAAGTTGCTGCAAAAAATCAAGCGCGAATTTGAACTGCCGATTCTGACGGACATTCATTATCCCTCACAGGCAGCGCCGGCAGCAGAAGTTGTCGACGTAGTGCAGATTCCCGCTTACTTATGCATGCAGACCGAGCTTGTGGTTGCGGCAGCGAAGACCGACGCTGTGGTCAATTTGAAGCATGGCCAGTTCATTGCCCCCGATAATATGATTAAGCCGATACAAAAGATTGAGGCTAGCGGTAGTGATCGAATTATCGTGACCGAGCGCGGGTACACTTTCGGTTATAACGATCTCATCGTCGATCCGCGAAGCTTTCTGTTGCTGGGTAAGCTTGGTTATCCCGTAGTGTTTGATATCACACACACTATTCGTAAGTATGGAATACCCAGCAAGGATCCCGCCGGTGGCACGCGCGAGTTCCTATCAGTATTGGCGCGCGCTGGGGTCGCAGCCGGCGTTCAGGGTATTTTCGTGGAGGCTCATCCTAATCCGCCTGAAGCGTTGTGCGATGCTGCGAGCCAGTACCATTTAGAACAGCTGCCAGAGTTCTTGAAACCGCTGATCGAAATCCATGAACTCGTTCAAAGCCAAACATCGCACTAAGGGGAAGTGATGCAACTTTATCTCGACTCAGTCGATTTCACGGAAATCGAAGCCGCGTTTGAATATGGATTTATCAGCGGCCTTACAACCACGCCCACATTTATGCATCGGCACGGTATTACCGATATAGACGGTGCTATCGTGAAGCTGTCGGGGATGGTGCCAGAGCTCCAGGTAGAAGCGCTGGGTGATTCTCCCGACGAAATCGTCGCTGAAGCTGAGCGAATTCTGGCGTTACCGCTCGAACGCGAACCTGTTTTCAAGGTGCCTATCTCGATTGACGGCGTCAGGGCCTGTAATCGTCTGGTGTCGAAGGGGCATCGAGTTAACGTGCATCTCATTTATACGCTCAACCAGGCCTATATGGCCATGGAGGCGGGCGCCTCATTTGTTTGTCCGCTGGCGGGTCGTTTGCAGGACCAGGGCCACGATGCAATCACGCTGTATGAGCAGTGCGTGGATGTGATTGATCGCTACGGTTACGACGCCAAGGTGATGTTTTCTTCGGTTCGTTATGTGGAGCATGTGCGCCAAGCGATGTTGGCCGGCGTACATGTTTGTACGGCGCCATACTCGATCATCAGAAAGCTATGCGATAACTCACTTACGGCATTGGGTACCGCGCAGTTTAGAGAGCACACGGCGCTGATGACCACGCGTGTGGGCGCCTTGATCAGTGCTGAGAATCCGACGTGTTCGGAAAATGAAACACTGAGTGCCGCGATGGTCAAAATGACGGAGTCGCGATTAGGCACCGTTACGCTCGTCGGCAATGATGGCGATGTGCTTGGTGTGTTTACCGACGGTGATCTGCGCCGCCGCTTGCAGGCAGATGGTAAAGCGATACTCGATAAGAGCATCAGCGAAATCGGGTATTCAAAGAATCCGGTTACTGTTGAAATACAAAGCTTGCTCGACGAGGCCGTTCGATTGTTTGAAAAACACCATGTCGACAGCATTGTGGTTGTAAAAAACAATAAGCCGGTCGGCATGCTCGATATTCAAGATCTGGTGCGGCAGGGCATCCTCGGCCAGGAGCATCTTTGAGCTGACGCTCATGAAATCTCACACAGAGATTGAAAATCGCTTTAAACAGATTGGCGCAACGTTTCTCATGCCGGCCGATACGCTGGCGTTGCGTCTGCAATCTATTCGCGCGTTCGTTTTCGACTGGGATGGCGTATTTAATCTTGGTGCCAAGGGCGATGGCGCTCAGAGCACGTTCAGCGAGCCAGATTCCATGGGCACTAATCTGCTGCGCTATGCCTATTGGCAAACGCATGGTGTGCTGCCTGTTTGTGCAATTGTCAGTGGCGCGTCGAATCCATCGGCGCAGCAATTTGCAGTGCGCGAGCATTTTCAGGCGATCTACTCTGGATATTTGGACAAAACGAACGCTTTCGATTCGTTCGGCAGCGAGTTCGATATTCGCCGTGATCAAATGGCATATGTCTTCGACGATATTAACGACTTCTCGGCAGCCGTCGGCTGCGCACTGCGCTTCATCGTCAAGCGTTCTGCCAGCCCACTCCTGCATGAGTATGTGGCGGTGCACGGGATGGCTGACTATGTGACTGCGGTCGAGGCTGGTAGCTTCCCGGTACGGGAAATTGCCGAGATGCTGATCGGTTTGTATGGCAAATTCGATTCGGTTGTAAGTTCGCGGGCGGCATTCGATGCTGAGTATGCGAGCTATTTTGAGCAGCGTCAGCGTCTTGAAACGGCTATCCATCGTGCGCCGAAATAGCTCACAGCGCACAAGTTTTCCATTGTGGTCGGTGCTCTCCTATTTATTGGTGCCATATGCATTGTTCAGCCTAATATGGAAGGGCATTCAATACCGTCCGTACTTCCACCGCTGGCATGAGCGGTTCGGTTTCTTGACGAGTCGCTTTGGCGGCAAAGTCGTTTGGGTGCATGCCGTTTCTGTTGGCGAAGTGCGTTCCGCCGCGGCACTGATCCGTGGCTTGATGGAACGTTATCCTGAGCATTCCGTACTTGTTACGACGATGACCCCGACAGGCGGGGAACAAGTCAGGCAGTTGTTCGGCGGGCTCGTCGATCATTGCTATTTGCCTTATGACTTGCCGGATGTGGTTGCGCGATTTCTGAACCGGGTTCAACCCAGTCTTGCGGTAATCGCGGAGACGGAGTTCTGGCCCAATTTGTTTGCTGCCTGCAATCAACGGCATATACCATTGCTACTCGTCAACGTTCGCGTTTCTGCCAGTTCTCTCACGGGCTATTTGCGCATACCTAAAACTTCTCGCGAGATGTTCAGGCGGGCCGATCTTATCTGCACGCAAACGCGGACAGATGCACAAAGACTGCGCAATCTCGGCGTTGACGAAAGCCGCTTGCATGTAACCGGTAACTTGAAGTTCGATGTTGCGGTGCCCGACGTGCTCCTGCAAGAATCCATTCGACTCAGGAGCCAGTGGGGAGAAGATCGGTTTATATGGATTGCCGGTAGCACTCATGCCAATGAAGAATCGAAAATTCTTGATGCCTTTGTCGAGTTGAAGAAACGCTGGTCGAACCTTTTGCTGGTGCTTGTTCCGCGTGATCCTGAGCGGTTTTCGAAAGTCACCCGCTTAGTGAAACGCCATGGTTTACGAGTGGAGCGGCGCAGCAGTCATTCGGGAAGCTTGCCGCGCGAAACGGAAGTTTTAGTCGGTGATACGATGGGAGAGCTACAGTTGTTTTACGCTGCAGCAGATCTGGCATTCGTCGGCGCAAGCCTCGTCATGCGCGGCGGCCACAACATTTTGGAGCCCGGCGCGGTGGGCGTGCCAGTTATATTCGGTCCCCACATGTTCAATT